>NZ_AUFA01000020.1:0-132083 GCF_000426265.1 Bradyrhizobium sp. Cp5.3
TATCGCGGCCACAACTACCCGCATCGGTTCAGGGTCTGGATCTCGGGTCAGGTCCGCCGTGTCACGGCTTCCATCCGGCGTGAGATGAAGCGTCGCGCGGCTGTCGAGCCTGTCATCGGTCACGTCAAGGCCGAGCACCGCATGGACCGCAACTATCTCAAGGGACGCCTCGGCGACCGCATCAACGCCGTCCTTGCAGCTGCCGGCTACAACTTTGGCCTGCTCCTGCGATGGCTCGCAGGACTCTTGCGCGCCCTTATCCGACAGCTCGCCGAAACTGTCCCGGCTCAAAAGATCGCTTAAATCACTACTCGCCCGCGTTCTTCACGGGGGACCAGATAGAAGACCGAAACTTTGCCGCTGTCGGTTTGGCGCGGACCAATTGGCGCACCACCGGACCGATCCGCCAGGTTTTCCGGGAAGCCTTTGCTGCCGCCGGGCTGCCTTACGTGAACCCCCATGCTTTCCGGAAAACCCTGGCCCGGCTCGGTGAAGCCCTTTGCCGGTCTCCCGAGGAATGGAAGGCGTGGAGCCAAGATCTCGGACACGAGAGTGAAATGACGACCTTTGTGGGATATGGCGAGGTCCCAGGGCATCGCCAGGCCGAAATCATTCGCGCCCTGGCCAACCCAGCTCAAGCGAAGATCGAGGGGCTCGATATCGGGGCATTGGAAGCCTTCTTGAAGAGCGCAAGGGCGAACTCCCAGGCAAGTGCAACCTGCGCGGCCGACGATCCCGGAGGATCAGCGACCTAACGACGAAGGCTCTGTCCGCTTTGCCCTGTTAGCGACCCGACTCGCGCGGCAGCGCCGAAGGGCCAAAAAGGCGACATTGCTTGATCACCTCATGAAGGGACGAGCGATGCCGAGAATACGGTTGGAGATCAATCCACCTGCTCGTAGAACGCATCCTCGTCGGGCAATGCCGGGGGCCTACCGGTCAGTTCCTTGGTAACTCCCTTAAAGACTTCGCTGAGCAGTTGCGATTTCGACATCTCTGCTGCCAAGCCATCAATTCGCTTCTGTAATTCGGCTACCTTTTCAGGATTTTCAGCTGCAAGATTGGTCTTTTCGTAGGGGTCTTGCGCTAAGTTAAAAAGCTCAACTTTCGATGGTAATGTCGTTCGCCAGACCAGTTTCCAATCCCCCTTGCGAACTGCACCGCGAAACATTTCAACGTTGTACACCACCTCGTCGCGCGGCGATGTTTTGCCGTCGCTGATGGTCGGCCACATGTCGTATCCATCAAGCGGCTTGCTCTTGCCGAGGCTCGCGCCAGCAAGTTTGGCCAGCGTGGGATAGTAATCCACCACGTGCATCATCTGGTCGACGATGGTCCCCGGCTTGATCCTGTCCGGCCAGTTGACGAGAGACGCCACCCGTGTGCCTCCCTCGTACAAGTCTCCCTTTCCGCCACGATAGGGTCCGTTGCTCGCAGGCAGCGGTCCCTTCACCTCGGTCTCGCCTGCCAGATGGGCCGATTGATTGCCGCCATTGTCGCTGTGGAAAATGATGATCGTATTTTGCAGCAATCCCTTCTTTTCAAGCGCCTTCACGACCCGGCCAATCTGGTCATCCATGGCCGTGATCATCGCAGCATAAATGCGGCGGTTGGGATCACTGATTTGCCTGTACTTCTCGATATATTCCTGCGGCGCCTGATAAGGCGTATGGGGTGCGGTGAAGGCGAGATACATAAAAAAAGGCTTCGTGGCGTTCTGTGCATCGATGAAGCGAACCGCGTCATCGCCCAATAGGCTCGTCACATAGCCCTTCTCGTTGACTGGCTTGTTGTCCCGATACCAATCAAGCTTGCCGTGGACGGAGTGTGTGAAGTAGTCGATCTCGCCAAGTTGCGCGCCATACTGATAGTCGAAACCGCGTTGCTTTGGCCAAAACTCGCGTTTGGCATGGCCGAGATGCCATTTACCCACAATCGCAGTTGTGTAACCGGCCTCCTTCAGCGCTTGAGGGAGGAGCCATTCATCGTTCGGGAGGCCATAGGACAAAGATGCGGGAATGACTAAGGTTTGCAGTCCGTAGCGTAAGGGATAGCGACCAGTCATCAATGCCGCTCGCGTAGGCGTACACATGGGCTGTACGTAAAATTGTTCGAGCCGTGCCCCGGTCTTCGCGAGCTCATCGATATTTGGTGTCAGGATGTCGGAGCCATGAAATCCGACATCAGCCCAACCCAGATCGTCGGCTAGGATATAGATGATATTGGGCTGCGGAGCTCTCTGCTGCGCAGCAGTTGGCGCAGCGGCGCCGAAGCAAGTCGCTAGACCAACGAGCACGGAAGCCACCGCCAACAGTGTTCTCTTCATACTGTCATCCCCGAAAGCATCTGCGGTTCAGCGCCGGAGATTCCCGGTGAGAATGGATTTGCCTGAAATGTATAGCGGTGGAACTCCAGCTGGAGAGCTGATTATACAAAAGTGGGCGCTGAGGTCCGTTCCGGGTCAAACGCGACGGGTCCGGCCGGCCCTGCCTGGCAGGTGATGTCCGCTTTGCCCCGAAAGCGACCTGCTTAGTGCGTGGCAACGAAATGACGCGAAGGGCCAAGTCCAGACTCATGCGCTGCAGCAAGTTGCGTCGTGGCGGCGAGCCACTCGTTGAAGCCGACCCGCCGCCCACCAGCGCTTCGCCTGCCTTTGACCTAGCGGCAGGCAGCGATATTACCCTCCGCTACCCTTGATATTCGGCAGGTGTTTCATATCGAGCATCGGCACCGGGTTTTCTGGGCGCTGCAGATCCGGTCTCCAATCGTTCGAGGCTCCGCCCGGCACACGCTTGATGCTTGGATAGTCGACGATCGACTTGTTGAACTCCATCACGACTGGGAAGATTAGCGCCAAGACCCAGCCGTTGTCCTGTCCGGTGTACTTGCCCGGCGACTGTGTCGGCATACGTGCCGACATCGCGCCGTTGAACACCATGTCGTATTTCTCGAACGGGTCCATTGTCAGATTGTAAACCGCCCCGATCGAGCCGAGGTTCTGCTCTGGACCAAGCCAGGTGTCCTTGGCCGTCCATAGGTACTTCCACGCGATGCTGAGATCGGGGTTGGTTGGATCACCGCCGACATCCGCGCGCGCTCCCATAAAGTTTTCGCCGTCGATGTAGATCCACGACCTTCGTGCCGAGTGTTTCGCGCGACCGAGAATGTACTCGCTGTTGTCGATGCTATCAAAGTAGATTGGCTTGCCATTGTTGTCTGTCCATGCGCCCTGTGGCGGTGGGGTCAGACCGACCATCTTGGCAAGCGTCGCCCAGCAATCGATGTGCGACATCATTTCATGATACTGCGCACCCGCAGGGATGTTCGCGGGCCACCACATCAATCCGGGTACGCGCCAACCAGCTTCAAATGCAGTACCCTTTTCGCCACGGAAAGGCGTAGTGCCCGCATCAGGATAGGCATCCTGCCACGCGCCGTTATCCGCCGTCACGATCACGATCGTGTTCGGCGCTTCCGCGCGGATGGTGTCCATGATCCGGCCGATATCGTCATCGAGCTCGATCAACGAATCCGAGTAATCGCCCAGCCGGGACTTCCCAGCGAACTTCGCTGCGGCATTGGTCGGGTTGTGCATCTTCATGAAATTGACGTCCATGAAGAACGGCTTGGAGTCCTTGGCGTGCTTCTTGATGTATTCGATTGCGTAGTCCGCTTGCCGGACGTCGAAGTTCGCCAAGTAGTCGTAAGTAATGTACTCGCCTCGCTTCGCCGGTTGCCCCGCAACTCCCTCCCATTCGTACATGTTAACGGCTTCAAAATAGGCTTTTGCAATCTCTGGGTTGTATGAGGGAAACCACGGATGGAACCACTTGGATGTGTCGGCATAGGTGTAGACGCCCGGATAGTACGCCGCGAACGCCTTCATCTCGTCGTAGCCGTGCTCGATCGGATAGGACTCGGGCTTGTCGCCGAGATGCCACTTGCCGGAAAAGTACGTCGAGTAGCCGTTCTTCCGGAAAAACTCGGCGATGGTCGGCGTTTCCTTTTTCAGCGCATTCTCGTCGCCCGGAGCCACCACGATGGAGAGCGCTGAACGGATCGGAATGCGCCCTGTCTGGAACGAAGACCGGCCTGCCGTGCAGCTTGCTTGACCGTACCAGCTCGTGAACGTCGCACCTTCCTTGGCGATCCGGTCGATGTTTGGTGTTGGATGGCCGAGCGCGGCGCCACCCCCGCTATAGGCGCCGAAGTCGTTCCATCCAGTGTCATCCGTCATGAGCATGACGACATTGGGTCGCTTCTGCTGTTGCGCGGATGCCGGCATATTTGTCAGCGCCGCAACAGCAACGCCGGCCAACAGGCTGTGCCATAACGTGTGTCCGATTTTCATGCGATCCGCTCCTTCTTTTGGGCTTGCTGGATGGTCTGCATTCCAGTCCAGCGGAGCTTCTCGCGCTATGCGGTTCCGGCAAGCGATGTGTGTTTGTGGACCTTCCGATAGCGGGGAAGGTCTGCTGCGGGTCATTCTCGACCGAGTCAGCCAGCCTCGCTTGCCATTGGATGTCCGCTTTGACCTGAAGGCGACCAAGCTCGCGCGACGGCGCAATATGTCGCGAAGGACCAATGCCAGACTGAGCGATGGCGCGCAGTTCCGTTGGGAGCCAGCTGACGCTCGATCGCGTCAGCATTCCACTTACCGCATTCATTCAGCATCGATGAGGCGGCCGAACGAAAACCGTGCGCGGTCATTTCGTCCTTTGTAAACCGAGTCTGCGCAGGGCGGCATTGATGGTGTTTTCGCTCATGCACCGCTCGCGCGATCGATTGGACGGAAAAACGAAGCGTCCATTCCCGGTGATGCCGTGAAGCTCACGCAACAACGTAACGGCGCGAGGCGCCAGCGGTATGCGATGCGGACGCCGCATCTTCATCTTCGCGGCCGGGATGGACCAAATTGCACGATCGAGATCGAACTCGCTCCATTCCGCCGCGCGAACCTCACCGGGGCGCGCGAAGGTCAGCGCCAGCAGCTCCAGAGCAGCCTTCGTTTCAGGAGCCCCTTCATAGCTAGCCATGGCCCTGAGCAAGCCACCGAAGGCTTTGGGTTCAACGATCGCCGCCCGATGCTGAACCACTGGCGAGGCGATAGTGCCGCGGAGGGCGGCCGTCGGGTCCGCATCTGCCCGTCCGGTCGCAACGGCAAAGCGAAAGACCTGCCCGATGGTTGCCCGAAGCCGTTTGGCGGTTTCGAGCCGACCCCGAGCCTCAACGGTTTTCAGGACCCGTAGCACCTCCTGGGCGGCGATCTCCGCAACAGGACGCTCCCCAAGATCGAGGCGGGCAAGGTTCAGGAGCCATTCGACCTTGTCGAAGGTGCGCTCAGCCTTTCCTTCCGCGCGCTTCTTTTCGAGAAGTTCGTCGGCCAGCGCGTTGAAGGTGTTGGCCGACGCCTTCGCTTTCGCGGCCTTGTCCAGTTTTCGAACCAGCGAGGGGTCTTGTCCCGAACTGAGCAGGCGCCTGGCGTCATCGCGCGCGTCGCGTATTTCGGAGAAAACCGGACTTGTCCGGATGGGTAGGTGGTGCCGCAAGAGGGACTCGAACCCCCGACCCCGTCATTACGAATGACGTGCTCTACCAACTGAGCTATTGCGGCGGACCCTGCCGGGGCCGGGCGAAGCCGGTCCCGATACGCGGGCTCCTGATATCGGGCATGGCCCGAATTGGCAAGGACAAGCGGCGTGCGAAATGCGGCTCACGCGCCCCAGCGGGACCAGAATCCGCGCCAGCCGCCGGCCTGGGCCTTTGGCGTGCCGATTTGTTCCGTAAATTCATCGCTGGGACCCTCGTCGTCGATCCCGGGATCATCCGGCGCGCGGACGATCGGGATGACGGCCGGAATTGGGGCCGGCGCGGGCTTGCCGAGATCGGCACGGGTCCGGAACACCGGCGTTGCCGCCGGCGGCGATGATTCGGCGGGCTCAGGCGCCGGTTTGACGGGCTCGGCGGACGCCACCTCGGACGTCATCTCAGGCGTTTTGGCCTCGGGCGGCGCATTGTCCTGCGCGGCCGGAGCCGGGGCGAGCGCGGACGGAGCCGGTTCCACCGGGCTTTGGCCGGCAGCCGTCACCCGCTTGGGCGGCGGGGCGGCCAGCATGGCTTCCTCGAAGGCGGAGGATTCGATCGTCGTCCCCTTGTCGGAGGGCAGACTCGCAACCGGCGTCTGCCACTGGAACGCGTCGAGCCGGCCGGTGACCGGGGAGACCGGGCGCCAGCGATCGCTGACATAACCGTCCGCGGTCCAGGCCGGATCGTGGCGGGCGCGCACCGCGCGCAAGGTCCAGGCGCGGGCACGGCCGCTGTCGCCATGCTCGGACCGCTCGATCTCGGCCATCAGCAGCGCAACACGCTGGGTCGGATCACTGACATAAGGCGCCAGCGCGTCGCGCGCGCGGAGGAATTCGGAGGCATCGATCGCGGCGCGCGCGACCGCGAGCCGGCCCTCGATATGGCCAGGCTTGTCGGGCGGTATCTTTGCCGCGAGCGTCTCGACCCGCTGCAAGCGCTGCCGCGCCGAATCGCCGAGCTTCACATGTGCATAGGCGTCGGCGAGATCGGGATGCGGGTTGGCAAGCCATGCCGCCTCCACCAGTTTCATGGCACGGCGCACCTGATGCGCCTCGCTCTCGAATTTTGCGGCGAGCACAGCAGCCGGGACCAGCGTCGGCGCGAGCTTGACCGCCTCCATCACGCTCTCGCGCGCGACGTCGCGGTCCATCGTCTCGAGCTCCAGTGCACGCGCGGTGAGCAGCACGCCGCGCTGCCGGCGATAGGCGGCCTTGTCGATCAGGCCGGCGGACAAATTCGAATCGAGAATCGCGAGCGCGCCGCTCCAGTCGCCGCGCGCGCAGCGGAAGCCGAGCACCGCATGCGAGGCCCAGGTCGAGGACGGCGACAGCTTGATCGCTTCCTCCGCGATCATCACGGCGCCGACCGCATCGTCGGCGCGCTGCGCCTCGATGAAGAGACCGCGCAAGCCGAGCAGCCGCGTGTCCTCGCGCTCGGCCATGGCGCGGAAGACGCGCTGCGCTTCATCGCGCCTGCCTTCGAGCTGCGCCGATTGCGCGTGCAGCAGGAGTGCAAGCGGATCGTCCGGCGCATGCCGCCGCGCCGCTTCGGCGTGCCGGCGGGCGAGCGCCGTGTCGCCATGGCCGATCGCGAGCAGGCCGTGGGTGATGGCATGACGGCCACGCGCATTGCGCTTTTCGTGACGGCGGCGACGCATACGCCCCGGCGTGCGCCAGATCGTCGTCAGGATGCTCCAGACGAGCACGACTGCCGCGGCAAAGATGCCAAGCAAAAACACGAACCTGGGAAGCGTCGTTGAGACGCGGAAACCGCCCGCGGTCAGGACGAGATCACCGGGCTGGTCGGCAACCCAGGCCGCGCCGGCCGCCGCCAGCGCAATCAGAATCAGGAAAAGGACGATGCGAAGCATGGCGATCCCTATTACGCGCCAGTTATTGCGCGAACCTTATTGAGCAGGCTTGGCGAGATCCGCCATGGCATCGTCGGCGAATTTGCGGGACGCGGCGAGCGCGGCATCGCGGGCATCGGCCTTGGCGAGCCAGGCTTGCGCCGGGACGCGATCGGCCTCGGGCAGCGTCTTCAGCTCGCGCCGCGCTTCCGCGAAATCATTGCGCAAGGCCGCGGCCGTCACCCGCGCGACGATCGCGCCGCGGTCGTTGCCGACCCCGTCGGTGCGCTCGATGCGGACGAGTTTCGACGCACCCGCCTGCAGCCGCTCGACGATGCCGGTGCCGCTGGTCTGCGCCTCCGCCGGCGGCGACAGCTTTGGCACGATGTTCGTGAGCTCGCGGCTCAGCGCGACCGGCGTCGGAATGCCCGACGCTGCGAACGTGTCGAGCGGCTTCAGCACGTCGGGATTGCCCGCGAGCGATCGCGCCGCGGCGAGCTGGGCCTCATAGGGATCGCCGTGGCGAACGGCGACATCGAGCAGCGCGGCTGCCACGACATGGCGCAACGGCTTGTCTTCGGCCGGCTTGGCATCCGCGATCTTCTCGCCCTGCTGCGCAAGCTCGGCGCGCTCGCTCCTGACGCCGCGCTCGAGCTGGGTGATGCGCTCGTTGATGGCAGCAAGATCGGGAGATGCGGCCGCATCGCGCGGCGCGGATTTCACATCGTTCAGCGCGCTCGCGGTCTTGTCGGACTGCGTGCGCAGATTGGCGATATCGCTGCGCAAGACGCCTGCGGATTTTTCCAGCGCATCGATCCGCGCCGCCATCGCCGGATCGGCGGCCGGCTTGGCCACCTTGGTTTCGACGGCGGCGACGCGCCCGCTCAGGGCATCGACCGTCGCATTGGTGACTTGGGGAGCGGCTGGCGGCGCCTGCACGGCGGGCCAGCCCAGCATCCAGCCGACCGCGATCACCATCGCCGCCGCGACCGCGCCGGAGAGCAGCGCGATCACCCAGGGTGAAATCGGCGGCGAAGCCGGCGGCGCCGCGGCGGCTTGCGTCTCGGCATGCTCGGGCTCGGGCTCGGGCTCCGACTTCGTCTCCTCGGACTTGATCTCCTCGGGTTTGGCTTCTTCCGCCTGCGCCTGCTCAGGCGACGGCTGCGCCTCCGGCTCGGCTGCCGTCTCCTGCGGCTGGGTGGAGACTTCGGTCGCCTCGAGGTCGATGGTGGGCGGGGTGCGCTTGGCTCGGCCGGATTCGGGGGCCAATCCTGCGTCTTCAGCCTTGTCGTCGGCCATCGTGACGGTTCCTCAAACTTGCGTGCCTTGGGACCGATTTCGTCGGATTCGGCCCGTCCTCTTACGCCAAACGGGTCCGCAAAGCACGCTCCAACGTTTCAAATAAGGCATTTTCGTCCGGCTTGGCGGCGATCAGGACCTGCGACGCGCCGGCCTCGCGCAGCACGGAAGCGACCGTCTCGGACAGGCAGCATTGCGGAATGGACAGCGCCGAAATTTCGACACCTTCATCGCGCGCCGCCTCCAGGAAGGCGCGGGCGCTGCGACGGGAGTAGTGCAGCACCGCCCGGATGCCGTGGGCGGCAAAGCCATCGCAGACCTCTCGCGGCAGATGCTTGACCGGCGCCATGCGGTAGGTGGTCTGCGTGACTACGTTGAACCCTTCCGCGCCAAGCTCGCCGCCGAGATCGCGCGACAGGTCCGCGCCGGCCAAATAGAGCAGGGTGCTGTTCTTCTTCAACACCTTGTCGCGCGCGCCCTGCATCACTCTGTCACGCAAGGCCGCGGCATCGCCGCCGGCGACAATGACCGTAGCAAAGCCGGCGGCGCGCGCGGCGGCCGCCGTGTGCTCGCCGACCGCAAACAATGGCAACCTCAAGAGATCGAGATCCTTCAACAGCGGTGCGACGGCACGGATCGCATTGGCGGACGTGACGATGATGGCGTTGTAATCGGCCTCGCTTTCGTCGTGGAAGGGGACCGGCTCGAACTTGAGCATCGGGGCAAGCAGCACCACATGACCCCGCGCGCGCAGACTATCCGCCGTCGCCTCGTTGTCAGGATGCGGCCGCGTGACAAGAATGGACATGGCGTGTGTTCCCCCGGGGCGCCTTAAGCTTTCAAGAGGACGGCTGCGCACGGCAATTGCGCTGGGCGACCCCGGAATGCTACCGGACGTACCAGAACTCTGCTTTATGGATGAGTGCAAGGGCGCAAATTGGATAACAATTCGCCAATGCTGGTATTGGGCATCGAAACCACCTGCGACGAGACCGCCGCGGCGGTGATCGAGCGCGCGCCTGACGGGAGCGGCAAGATCCTGTCCAACATCGTGCGGTCGCAGATCGAGGAGCATGCCCGTTTCGGCGGCGTCGTGCCGGAGATCGCCGCGCGCGCCCATGTCGATCTGCTCGACGGGATCATCGACCGCGCCATGCACGAGGCCGGCATCGACTACGCCCAGCTCAATGGTGTCGCGGCAGCCGCGGGCCCGGGGCTGATCGGCGGCGTCATCGTCGGGCTCACCACCGCGAAAGCGATCGCGATGGTGCACGACACGCCGCTGGTCGCGGTGAACCATCTCGAAGCGCACGCGCTGACGCCGCGTCTGACCGACGGCATCGAATTTCCCTACTGCCTGTTCCTCGCCTCCGGCGGCCACACCCAGATCGTCGCGGTCACCGGCGTCGGGCAGTATGTGCGGCTCGGCACCACCGTCGACGACGCGATCGGCGAGGCCTTCGACAAGGTCGCGAAGATGCTGGGCCTGCCCTATCCGGGCGGACCGCAGGTCGAGCGCGCGGCGACAAACGGCGATGCGTCGCGCTTTGCCTTGCCGCGGCCGATGCAGGGACGCCCCGATGCGAATTTTTCGCTGTCGGGATTGAAGACCGCAGTGCGCAACGAGGCGAGCCGGATCGCACAGCTCACGCCGCAGGACATCAGCGATCTCTGCGCGAGCTTCCAGGCCGCCGTGCTGGAATCGACGGCCGACCGGTTGAGCGTCGGCCTCAAACTGTTCCGCGAGCAGTTCGGCACGCCGCGTGCGCTGGTCGCCGCCGGCGGCGTCGCCGCCAATCAGGCGATCCGCGGTGCCTTGCATGACGTAGCGAGAGACGCGAAGACGCAGCTGATCATGCCGCCGCCTTCGCTCTGCACCGACAACGGCGCGATGATCGCGTGGGCCGGCGCCGAACGCCTCGCGCTCGGCTTGACCGATACGATGGAAGCCGAACCGCGCGCGCGCTGGCTGCTCGACGCCAACGCCACGGCACCGGCCGGCTATTCCAACACCCGCGCGGGATTTTAGCAGGTTCGCATGAAGACGCGCCGCGACAATCTCAACTTCACCTCTCCCCGCCTGCGGGGAGAGGTCGGATTGCACCTGGCGATGCGAAGCATCGTCCAGTGCAGTCCGGGTGAGGGGGAGCTTCCACGAGTCCAACTGTCACCGCCTCTGCGGAGACTCCCCCTCACCCCAACCCTCTCCCCGCAAGCGGGGAGAGGGAGTGGAGAGAGCGCGCAATGACCGTATTCCAATCCGTTGCGGTGATCGGCGCGGGCGCCTGGGGCACGGCGCTTGCGACAGTAGCGGCACGCGCCGGGCGCGCCGTGACGCTGTGCGCGCGCAACGCCGAGCACACGGCACGGATCGCGTCGACCCGCGAAAATCCGCGGCTGCCCGGCGTGCAGGTCGCTGCTGAGATCGTCGTCACGAGCGAGCTGGCCCTGGCGGCGCGCGCCGACATGTTGCTGATTGCAACCCCGGCGCAGCACTTGCGCGGCGCGGTCAACATGCTGGCCGCACATCTGACGAAACCGACGCCCATCGTCGCCTGCGCCAAGGGCATCGAGCATGGCACACACAAATTCATGACCGACGTGATCGCGGAGGCGGCGCCGCACGCGCAGCCGGCGATCCTGTCGGGCCCGAGCTTCGCCGATGATGTCGCGCGCGGCCTGCCGACGGCGGTGACGCTGGCGGCGAAGGATGAGGCCTTGGCGAGTGCGCTGGTTCAGGCGCTGGGCTCGCCGACGTTCCGGCCCTATCATTCGACCGATGTTCGCGGCGTCGAGATCGGCGGCGCAGCCAAGAACGTCTTGGCGATCGCGGTTGGCATCGCGGTCGGGCGCAAGCTCGGCGCCTCCGCCCAGGCTGCGCTGACGACCCGCGGCTTCGCCGAGCTCGCCCGCTTCGGCCGCGCGCTTGGCGCGCGCAGCGAAACGCTCGTTGGCCTTTCCGGCCTCGGCGATCTGATCCTGACCTGTTCGAGCCCGCAGTCGCGCAATTTCGCGCTCGGCCTCGCGCTCGGTCGCGGCGAGCAGCCGCCCGCCGGCAAGCTCGCCGAGGGCGAGTTCACCGCACCGGTCCTGATCGAACTCGCATCTTCGCAAAACATCGAGATGCCGGTATCGGAAGCCGTCGCGGCGATCCTGAGCGGCAGGAGCACGATCGACGCCGCGATATCGGGACTTTTGACGCGCCCCTTCAAGGCAGAGGAATGAACATGGCGTACTGGTTGGTGAAATCCGAACCGTCGGTGTGGTCCTGGGACCAGCAGGTGGCCAAGGGCGCCAAGGGCGAAGCCTGGACCGGCGTGCGCAACTTCACCGCGCGCCAGAATCTCGTGAACATGAAGAAAGGCGACAAGGCATTCTTCTATCATTCCAACGAGGGCAAGGAGATCGTTGGCATCGCCGAGATCATCAAGGAGGCCTATCCCGATCCGACCGACAAGACCGGCAAGTTCGTCTGCGTCGACATCAAGGCCGACAAGCCCTTGCAGACGCCGGTGACGATGGTCGCGGTCAAGGCCGAGAAGAAGCTCGCCGACATGGCGCTGGTGAAATATTCGCGCCTGTCGGTACAGCCGGTGACTTCCGAGGAGTGGAAGCTCGTCTGCAAGATGGGCGGGGTATAAGCAGCCTCGAGTGGTAGGGTGGGCTAACCCACCCTACGGCGTCGGCGTCCCATCCTCTTCCAACACCAGCGGCAGCCCGAACTCGGCGAACATCCGCGGCTCCAAGAACATCGTCACCGTCGAAATCCGCTCGCCCACCAGCGTGAGCACGTGGATCGCGTTGGCGGCGAGGCGCGGGTCGGCCTCGGTGCGAGCATAGACGGCGAAGGCCGGCTGGCCGTTCGCAGCGGTCGGAACGAGACGCATGCCGCGACAGCTCTGCCACGCAATCGCGAAGAAGGAACGGATCTCCTCGCGTCCCGCATACCATTGCAGCCACGGCGGCATGGTGAAGGTCGCATCCTCCTTCAAGAGCGCAACGAAGCCATCGAGATCGTGACCTTCCCAGGCGCTGAGATAGCGGCTGAGAAGTTCTTGCTGGGCGGTATCCGGCCTCGCCGCGACTTGCGGCCGGCCGTCGGGATACCGCTTCGCCAGCGTCTCGCGCGCGCGTTGCAACGCGCTGTTGATCGAAGCCGTGGAGCCGCCGAGCAAGGTGGCCGCTTCGGTCGCGGCCCAGCCGAGCACGTCGCAGAGCAGAAGCACCGCACGCTGGCGCGGCGGCAATTGCTGGATGGTCGCGACGAAAGCGAGCTGGACAGCCTCACGCGACACATAGCGCGCTTCCGGATTTGGCCGATCGTCGGCGATACCGTCGAGCTGCGAGTCCGGATAGGGCTCGAGCCACGCGATTTCAGTCGCAGGACCGCTCTCCGGCATCCCTGAGGCGGCCGGACCTTGCCGATCCGGCAACACGCGTTGCGCGATCTTGCGGCTTTCGAGCGCGTTGAGGCAGGCATTGGTCGCGATCCGGTAGAGCCAGGATCGAAACGTTCCACTGCCTTCAAAGCTGTCGAAACTGCGCCAGGCACGAAGGTAGGTTTCCTGCACGAGATCCTCGGCCTCGTGCAGCGAGCCCAGCATGCGATAGCAGTGCAGCCTGAGCTCGCGCCGGAACGGCTCGGCGAGGCGTTCGAACGCCGCGCTCGTGCGCTCCGGCAGCGGCAGTTGCTGCGATGTCTCAGCCGCGGTCATGGTCATTGAGATTAGACCTCCAACGCTTTTGTTCAAGGCCCGCTGCTTCAGGACGTAGCTTCGAGACCCTTGCCGGTCACGATGAACGCGTTGCCCTTGGCACGGTCCGGCTGGGTCACGAGCTCGATGACGCCGTTTGCGACATGAGACGGTCCGGGCGCAGAGGCCATGCCACCGATAAAGTCCGCAGGGGTGATGCCGAGATAGCGGGCATAGCCGGCAACCGCATGCCTGCCGAGATCGGTGTCGGGCATCATGCGCGGCGCGAGCGCAGAGAAATGCAGCCCGAGGCCGAGGCGATCGGATTCCTTCTGCGCGTAATTCGCGATAAAGAGCTGCGTGCGCTTTGCGCCGGCATAGCCGCCTGAATTCGGCGAGCCCGCGAGCGCCGCGCCGGAGGAGATGACGATCACCGACGCACCAGGCGCGAGCGGCCAGCACAGCGCCGCCTTGCAGAAGTGAAACGCGATTCTGACATCGGTCTCCCAGTTGATCGCGAACTCGTGCCAGTTCTGCTCGTGGAACGGCGCCGCCGGCGGAAGCGCTCCGGCGCACAGAACCAGGACATCCGGCTTGTGGACGCCGAACGCGCGTGCCGGTGCGTCCTCGTCCGTTGCATCGAGTGGAAGAATGCTGATGCCGGAGACCTGTTCGGCGAGCTGCCTGAGTATGCGCTCCTGCCGCGCCACCGCGAGCACCTGGGCGCCCTGATCGTGCGCGACTTCCGCGATTGTCCGTCCGACGCCGCGGCTGGCGCCGATCACCGTCACCGTCTTGCCTGCCAATGAATGCATGGCGCCCTCCATCACGCGAGACCATAGGTGAGGCCGAGCTTGCCGCCCGGAAGCTGCTGGACCTTGCGAAGCTCCAGCCCGCGCCGCTGCTCGGTCAGCGCGAACAGTCCTTTGCCTGGACCTGCGATCAGCGGATAGACGATCAGCCTGATCTCATCGACGAGGCCGGCATCGATGAAGCTTGCGGCAATCTGCGCGCCACCCATCAGATAGATGTCCTTGCCGGCCTGTTGCTTGAGCGCAGCGATGTCGTCGCGCTTGCGCAGGATGCGCGTGTTCGGCCAAGCCACGGACGTCACCGTGGTGGAGAGAACGTAATGCGGGGTTTTTGCGGCGAAGCGGGCCCATGCGAGCTCGCCCGGCGTCGGAGCAGTGCCGGTGATCCAGGCCGGCTTGTCCGGCTCGGTCTGGATCCCCGTCCAGTACCGCTCATAGCCGGGATACATTTTGCCCCCGAGCACGCAGGCGTCGATCTCATCCGTCAGGCCGTAATCGTCCGACCAGGCCTCGGCCCAGTCGGCCATGTCCTGCGCTGCCTCCACCTTGCCGTCGACGGACACCTTGAAGGCCGTAATCAGCTTCCGCATCTCAACTCTCCCTGGCGCCGGCCGCAATGGCCGGTCTCATCGGGTAAGACCGGCGCCGGGGCGGGAATTCATCGGTATCCGGAAGAAATTTTTCGGACGGGTTGGCGCGGAAGACGCGCTCACGTCTCCGGCAGGGCGAACACCTTGCATGGCGATGCGATCCCGCGCAGCGGATGCTCGCCGAGCGGAACCAGCGGGAGGTCGGTTTCCGCCGCGAGCGCGCCAGATACCAGCACGGTCTCGCGAAGCGGCTTGCACAATCCCTCGAGCCGGCTCACCAGATTGACCGCCGGCCCGATCGCGGTGAAATCGAGACGATTGGCGGCGCCGATGTTGCCCCACAGCATCTCGCCGAGATGCAAGGCCAGACCGAACGACAGCGGCGGCAGGTTCTGGCTGCGCCGCTCTTCGTTCAGATGCGCCATCCCGGCCCGTGTGGCGGATGCCGCCTTCAGTGCCGCATCGCATGCGCCGCGGCGCGCTGCGCCCGTCACCGGAAAGATCGCGAGCATGCCGTCGCCGATGAATTTCAGCACCTCGCCGCCGAAGGCGTGAACCGCGCCGGCGATGCGGTCGAACCAGGCGTCGAGCGACGCGATGACGACACCAGGAGAAGAGGTTTCCGAGAGCGCGGTGAAATCGCGCAAATCCGCATAGAGCAGCGCCGCCTGAATGGTCTCGCCGACGTCGCGACGCAGTGGCGCCGACAGCACCCGCGCCGCGCTGCGACGGCCAAGATAGGCCTCCAGCGACGCGGTCAGTGTCGCGCGCGCGGCGAGCGTT
The DNA here is from genome assembly GCF_000426265.1 of Bradyrhizobium sp. Cp5.3. Classification (NCBI taxonomy): domain Bacteria; kingdom Pseudomonadati; phylum Pseudomonadota; class Alphaproteobacteria; order Hyphomicrobiales; family Nitrobacteraceae; genus Bradyrhizobium; species Bradyrhizobium sp. Cp5.3. The sequence goes on from NZ_AUFA01000020.1 coordinate 15,614, forward strand.
GCGAGCGGCGCCGCCGCAAAGCGCGCTGCCTGGCGCAGGGCATCGACCTCCTGCGGCGCGAACGGACGCGCGCCGGCCCACGCCAGCAGGGGCGCATTTTGGGCCTCGCCCACCGTATCCTCATGCACCGCGCCGGAGGCCAGTCCCGCAAGCCAGCGCCGACCGGCATCGCCGGGCGGGTCGGGTGCAAGTCCGGTCGGTGCGAAGCCGAGCGCCTCGATGACCTCGCCACCCTTCGCGCGCCACAACCAGGTTCGTCGCGCGATCAGGGGATGCGGCACCTCCAGCGTCAGGGCGCCGGCTGTGAGCGGCACGCCGTCGGCGACCAGATGCGCGCCGAGTTCCGCAAGCAGGCGGTCGGCACCTAGGCTATCCGAGGCGGCGTCAACGAGCCAGGCGAGGGTGGGGGCGAGTTGCATGGGCCGATGATGGCGAAGGCAGAGCATCTTTGTCACGGGCAATCCTTGACGGGCCGCTTTGCCGCCGCCATGTGCCAGTGTCAGCCCAGGGAAGATCGCCGATGACCGAGCCGTTCATACTGCGACGCGAAACCCAGATCGCGGCCCCGCGTGCCACCGTTTTCGCCTACCTGACCGACCCCGACAAAATCCTGAGCTGGATGGGATCCGACGCGACGATGGAGCCGCATCCGGGCGGGGTCTACCTGCTCAAAGGCATCGGCCCGCGCGACGGCGTGGCCCGCGGGGCATTTCGCGAAGTCGTGCCGGTGCATCGGCTGGCCTACACGTTCGGCTGGGAGGGCGGCCAGGAAGTGCCGCCCGGCTCGAGTTTGGTCGAAATCGATTTGATCGAGCGCGATGGCGGCACGCTCTTGCGCATGACCCATAGCGGCCTGCCGTCCGCGGAACAGGCGGCCGCCCACAACAAGGGTTGGGCGCATTATCTGGGCCGGCTCACGGTCGCGGCTGCCGGCAGCGATCCTGGTCCGGACATGGGCGCGTCAACGAAGTCGTAGTTGCAAGCGTAGGGTGGGCAAAGCGTAGCGTGCCCGCCATTCGTGCCTCGATTCGGAGCGGGATGGTGGGCACAGCGCTTCGCGCCTTTGCCCACCCGACGGCAGCGCGACGCTACACCGCTGCGGTCGCCACCACCTGCGCCAGAAGCTGCTCGCGCCTGGCCTGTGAGCGCTGGCCCTTCATGGTCGCGGCGAAACGCTCGAGGATGCCATCCTCGAAGGCGGTGACGATGGTGTCGTGAACGTAGCTGCGCCGGCAGATCGCCGGCGTGTTGGACAGCTTGTCGGCCGCGGCACGGATCGCTTCCAGCACCTGCTTCTTGCGGCCACGCTGGCTCGTCGCCGGCGTGATCCGCGACAGCGATTCCACAACCACCGCCGATGCCATCAGCGTGCGAAAGTCCTTCAGCGAGATCTTGATGCCGGCAATCTCGCGCAGGAACGCGTTCACCTGCGTGGTATTGACCGCGCGCACGATGCCGTAGGCATCGCGATACTGGAACATGCGCTTGCCCGGGACGCCGCGCAGAATGCCGATGGCGCGCACGAGCTTGGCCGCGTCGCATTCCTTCCGCACCGCCTTGCCGCCCTTCGCCTTGAAGGTCAGGACGAAACTGTCGTCTTCCAGCGTGACGTTGGACTTGAGCAGCGTGGTGGCGCCGCGCGTGCCATTGAGGCGCGCATAGGATTCATTGCCCGGACGGATCGCGGTGCGGGCGATCAGCTCGATCACGGCCGAGAGCGCGAATTCGCGCGTCGGCTCGTCGCCCGACAGGAACATCGAGACCTTGCGCCGGATTTTCGGCAACGCGCCGACGAGCTTTTCCAGGCGATGCGCCTTGCGGTGCTCGCGGACCTTTTCCCAGTCGGCGTGATAGCGATATTGCAGCCGGCCCGCGGCATCGCGTCCCACCGCCTGAAGATGCGAGCTCGGGTCGGCCGAGTAGCGCACCTCGCGATAGGCCGGCGGCACCGCCATGGCGTGCAGCCGGCGAATGGTGCGGGCGTCGCGGATATGCGCGCCGTTCGGGCGGACGAAGGAGTAGCCCTTGCCGCGCTTGATGCGCCGGATCGTCAGCCCGTTCTGGTCGCCGAGCCGCAGGCCCAGGTCCTTGGCGAGCGCCTCGACCGAAGGCGCACGTGCCGTATCGAAGGTCTTTTTCGGGCTCAGACGCCCGGGAACGGGCGGTTTTGGCCATTGTCCGAGGGCCTTGGCCAGCGCAACGGCTGCAGGATCGGCTGAAGCGGGCCGCATCGTCCCGAAATTCTGCTGATCCGTCATAGTCTTATGCCTTAGCCCTGCCTGTTGTCGGTCAATGCCGCTGCTCTGATTTTTGTTCCGAAGGGTTTCTCTTGACCCCGGGGAGGCCATTTAGGGTGTTCCGAACGGCATTGCGAGTCCCGAATCAGTGAGGAGCGGTTGCTAAATACCGTCATAGCGCGCATAGGGTCCCTGCGGGAGCCGGTTCTGTCGATTTGGGTAAAGAGGTCGAAGGGCTGCCGGCGACCTGTTTCGGTCCTGCGACAGTCAGGCGGACCGTCTTGATCCGCCGCATGGCCGTCCGCCCACCGAAGGTCCAGCTTGTGCTCCTTGTCGGGCACCGCTAGCCCGACGCATAATCAGCGCAACGATCAGGTCGGCTTGTCCGTCGCTCGTGTTCGGCTGGCCGCATGTGGAGGGAAGCATGTCCGAGAAGATCTACGACGTTCCTGCGGAGTGGGCGAAGCGCGCCTGGGTCGACCAGGCCAAGTACAAGGAGATGTATACCCGCTCGATCTCGGACCCGAACGCTTTCTGGGCGGAACAGGCCAAGCGCATCGACTGGATGAAGGCGCCGACCAAGATCGAGAACGTCTCGTTCGCCCCCGGCAACGTCTCGATCAAATGGTTCGAGGACGGCGTCCTCAACGTCGCCTGGAACTGCATCGACCGGCATCTTCACAAGCGTGCAAATCAAACCGCGATCATCTGGGAGGGCGACGAACCCTCGCAGTCCCGGCACATCACCTACAAGGAGCTGCACGACGAGGTCTGCCGGATGGCCAACATCCTGCGCACCCGCAACGTCAAGAAGGGTGACCGCGTCACCATCTACCTGCCGATGATTCCGGAAGCGGCCTATGCGATGCTGGCCTGCGCACGGATCGGCGCCATCCACTCCGTCGTGTTCGCGGGCTTCTCGCCGGACAGCCTCGCCCAGCGCATCAACGACTGTAAGTCCAAGGTCATCATCACCGCGGACGAAGGCGTGCGCGGCGGCAAGAAGGTGCCGCTCAAGGCCAATGTCGACGCGGCGCTCACCAAGGCCGAAGGCGTCGACTGGGTCATTGTCGTCAAACGCACCGGCGGCAAGGTCGACATGAATCCGTCGCGCGACCTCTGGTACCACGACGCCGCCAAGATGGTGACGACGGAGTGCCCGGCCGAGCACATGCATGCCGAGGATCCGCTGTTCATCCTCTATACGTCAGGGTCGACCGGAACGCCCAAGGGCGTGCTGCACACGTCTGCCGGCTATCTCGTCTATGCCGCGATGACGCATCAATACGTCTTCGACTATCACGACGGCGACGTCTACTGGTGCACCGCCGACGTCGGCTGGGTCACCGGCCACAGCTACATCCTCTATGGGCCGCTGGCGAACGGTGCGACCACGCTGATGTTCGAAGGCGTGCCGAACTATCCCGACAATTCCAGGTTCTGGAATGTCATCGACAAGCACAAGGTCAACACGTTCTACACCGCGCCGACCGCGATCCGCGCCCTGATGCAGGGCGGCGACGAGCCGGTGAAGAAGACCTCGCGCGCCAGCTTGCGCCTGCTCGGCTCGGTCGGCGAGCCCATCAATCCGGAAGCGTGGGAGTGGTATCACCGCGTCGTCGGCGACGATCGCTGCCCGATCGTCGACACCTGGTGGCAGACCGAGACCGGCGGCATCCTGATCACGCCGCTGCCGGGCGCGACCAAGCTGAAGCCGGGCTCGGCGACGCTGCCGTTCTTCGGCGTGGTGCCGGAGATCGTCGATGCCGACGGCAAGGTGCTGGACGGCGAGACCACCGGCAACCTCTGCCTCACCCGGTCATGGCCGGGCATGATGCGCACGGTCTATGGCGACCACGCCCGCTTCGAGCAGACCTATTTCTCGACCTACAAGGGCAAGTATTTCACCGGCGACGGCTGCCGGCGCGACGCCGACGGCTATTACTGGATCACCGGCCGCGTCGACGACGTCATCAACGTCTCCGGCCACCGCATGGGCACCGCCGAGGTCGAGAGCGCGCTGGTGGCGCATGAGAAGGTGTCGGAGGCCGCGGTCGTCGGCTTCCCGCACGACATCAAGGGCCAGGGCATCTACGCCTATGTCACGCTGATGGCTGGCGTCGAGCCGACCGAGGATCTACGCAAGGAGCTCGTGACCTGGGTGCGCAAGGAGATCGGCCCGATCGCCTCGCCCGACCAGATCCAGTTCGCCCCCAGCCTGCCGAAGACCCGTTCGGGCAAGATCATGCGCCGCATCCTGCGCAAGATCGCCGAGGACGAGCCGGGCAGCCTGGGTGACACCTCGACGCTGGCCGATCCTGCCGTCGTCGACGACCTCGTCAAGAACCGGCAGAACCGCAAGTCGGCGTAAGCCCATCCCCTGTCGTTCCGGGCGCGCCATCGCGCGACCCGGAATGACAGCGGTACACACCCTCACGCACTTGTCAGGACACACGCCGGGCGCGGCGGTCCCTTTCCCGCCGAGTGTTGTTTTCTAGTCATTTACTTTATTTCGAACATTTCCTTTGTTCCCCCTGCCGATTGGCCCGCTGTGGCGGCGCACGGAAACCATCCGGTTAACAAGCGCGGTTAAGTTTATGTGGGTGAGGCGACGATTGCCGGTTTTGCGTAGATTTGGATGACCCGTTCGGTACAGGGGGAAGCATTGATGTCGATGAGGATTGCTGTGGCGCTGGCTGCCACCATCGGGGCAGGGGTCTTGATGTCGACGGCGGCCGAGGCGCGGCCGGAAATAGTTGGGCTGCATGCGGGCGAATATTCGCCGGGCACAATCGTGGTCAGAACTAACGAACGCAGGCTCTATCTCATTCTCGATGATGGCCACGCCGTGCGCTACCCGGTCGGCGTCGGCAAATCCGGCAAGCAGTGGGCCGGCACCACCCACATCGAGGGCAAGTACCGCAATCCAGCCTGGTCGCCGCCCGCCGAGGTGAAGCGCGACAAGCCGCAGCTTCCCGACGTGATCCCGGGTGGCTCGCCGCGCAATCCGATGGGCGTTGCGGCGATGACGCTGGCCGGCGGCGAATATGCGATCCACGGCACCAACGTGCCGGGCTCGGTCGGCGGCTTCGTCTCCTACGGCTGCATCCGCATGCTCAACGACGACATCACCGATCTCTACGGCCGCGTTTCCGTCGGCACGACGGTGGTCGTGACACGCTGACGCCTTAGCTCAGAACAGAATTGCGAGAGCCGCGTTTCGACGCGGCTTTTCATTGCCAGAAGCGCCAGCCTCGCGCGCACCAGCCGTCGCGATGGCCGCCATTGTAGCTGCGCGCATAACCGCCCGCGAGCAGTGCGGCCGAGACGTTGGCAGTGTGTCTGGTCGCGACGTCGGCGAGAATGCGTCCGTATTTCTCGGGCCCGAGATTGTAGATCGTCACGCCGCCCTGGCCGAGCAGGCTGCGCAGCGCGTCAGTGGCGGCTTCAGCCTTGTCCAGCTCTTCCCGACAGGACGCTTTCATTTCGGGCGCATCGATGCCGCGCAGGCGAACCCGCGCGACGAGCCCGCGCCCGTCGCGCTGATGCACGCGCGCCAGAAAGGTGTCGCCGTCGATGGTGCGGATCACATCGACAGGCTGGCGCGCGTCGGGACTGCCGCTCTGCAGGATGATCTCTGCATCCTGCGCCCGCTCATCGGCCGCATGCGGTAGCGGCCAGTTCGTCCCGTGCCGAAAGGTGAGCACCACCGCCGTCACGACAACGACCACGAACATCCACGGCAGCAGTCCGGAGAAACGACGACCGAATGGCGAACCGCTGAACTGCGGTCGATATGAATTGCCTGGGTCGAAGCGCGACATCCACGCACGCTATGGCTGAGTCGGCCAGGCCTGCAAGAGAACCTGAAAAACCAGAGCCTCAGAAGTCCGAGGCGATGCCCTTGCGCTCCCAGTCACCGTAGCGAGTCGGCTCGGGTCCTTTCGGACCCCGTAGTTCCTTTGGCGCAGCCTTTGCAGCAGCCTTGGCATGAGCCGCGGCGGCCTGCCGGCGCGCTTCGGCTTCGGCCAGCGCGCGCTGGGCGGCCGGCGACAGCGGCTTGCGGTCGGAAACGGAGGGCTGATCAGTCATCGTCTGGCTTCCTAGCGCAGGACGGTGGCGCGCGCGACGCCCAATAACGCATTGCTGAAATGGTCGTGACGGGCTGAAAACACCAGGGAAGATTCTTACATTTGGCATATTCGCATGCCACAGATGAGCTTGTTAAGGCATGCGCCCATTATGGCGGAACTGCCGCTCGCTCAGAACCTTACCTCCGCATGCCATCTCAACGTTTCGCCCCTCCGCCCGAAGTGCCTGGTCTTGCGGCACGGCGGATCGCCGCCGACATCGTCGACGGCGTGCTGCACAAGCACCGCACGCTCGATGACCAGCTCGACGGTGGCGGCGCCCATCCCGGGCTGAAGACGCTCGCCGATCGCGACCGCGCGCTCATGCGGCGTCTGGTCGCGACGATCCTGCGCCGGCTCGGCACGCTCGGCCATGTGCTGTCGCGCCTGCTCGACAAGGGCATTCCATCCGACGCACCGCGCGCGCAGAGTGCCCTCCTGATCGGTGCAGCGCAGATCCTCTGGATGGACGTGCCTGATCACGCCGCGGTCGATCTCTCGGTCCGGCTGGTGCAGTCCGACCGGCGCGCGGCGCGCTATGCCGGCCTCGTCAACGCCGTGCTGCGGCGCTGCGCACGCGAGGGCAAGGCGCTGGTGGACGAAGTCGCTACGCAATCGCTCGACTTGCCGCCATGGCTGCTGGCTCGCTGGACTGCGCATTATGGCGAGGCCACCGCGCGCGACATGGCGCTCGCGCTCGGCCACGAGCCCTCGCTCGACCTGACCGTGAAAGCGGAAGCTGCGCAATGGGCGAGCCGCCTGCATGGCGAGGTGCTGCCGACCGGAACGGTGCGCACGCTGCTGCATGGTTCGGTGACGATGCTGCCCGGCTTCGCCGAGGGCCAATGGTGGGTGCAGGACGCTGCCGCCGCGCTGCCGGCCCGCCTGTTCGGCGACATCGCCGGCAAGTCCATCGCCGATCTCTGCGCCGCTCCCGGCGGCAAGACCGCGCAATTGGCGCAGGCCGGCGCACAAGTCACGGCGATCGACCGCTCGCCCGCCCGCGTGGCGCGCCTGCGCGAAAACCTGGGGCGACTGTCGCTCCAGGCCGAGACTGTCGTCGCTGACGCCGTCGAATGGGCCGGCCCTGCGGATGGCTTCGACGGCATCCTGATCGACGCGCCCTGCACCTCGACCGGCACGATTCGCCGTCACCCGGATGTGGCGTGGCTCCGGCAGGAGACGGACATCGCGGCACTGACCGCGCTCCAGCAGCGGCTGCTGCGCAAATCCGTCTCGCTGTTGAAGCCGGGCGGAATGCTGGTCTACTGCACCTGTTCGCTGGAACCGGAAGAGGGCGAGCAGGCCATCGCCGCGCTCCTTGGCTCCGAGCCCGCGCTTCGGCGCGTGCCGATCGCCGCGTCCGAGGTCGCCGGCCTCAGCGAGATCATCACGCCCGAGGGCGACCTGCGCACCCTGCCCAGTCACCTGCCGCACACCGACCCGAGGCTCGGCGGGCTGGACGGATTTTTCGCCGCCCGACTCGTTAAATCCTGATTTTGCACCGGATTTCATTTCCCCAACGCTGATTCGCACCCTTTCAAGGTGGTGTCGGCCGTCCGATTTTGGGATTAATAAGGATTCGTCGGAATCCCTCTCCCCCTTCAAGGCAAGGCGTGTCGGTCGCTCAACGCAGACGTATCTCGACGCTGGTCATGAACCGCTTCGCGCGGAACATGCTTGCGCGCGCGAGCGGCGGCTCCGTCGCCTTGTCGCGGGTCTGGCCGGGCCGGAGCGACCGGCTGATTATCGCGCCCCACGATCTGCGCACGGCGGACGCCACGCGCGCCGCCGAGATCTATGCCGGGCGCTTCGTCTTTGCCGGCAAGATCGTCAACTGCCATGGCCGCTCGATCTTCGATCTCGAGCCACCGTCGGAAGACTGGGAGGTTGCCCTGCTCGGCTTCGGCTGGTTGCGCCACCTGCGCGCCGCCGACACCGCGCTGACGCGAGCGAATGCGCGCGCGCTGGTCGAGGACTGGATCTCCAACCCCGCCAACAAGCGCCGTCCGGTCGCCCGCCGCGCCGAGGTGCTGGCGCGGCGCGTGATCTCGCTGCTGTCGCAGGCGCCGCTGGTGCTCAACGACACCGACAACAAATTCTACCGCCGCTATTTGCGGGCGCTGGCGCGCGAAATCCGTTTTCTCCGCTTCACCATGGTCGACGTTCCGGACGGGGTGCCGAAGCTCCAGGTGCTGATCGCGCTGTGCTATACCACGCTCTGCCTTGCCAACCAGGCGCGCCACATCCGCAGCGCCTCGAAAAAACTCTCCGATGAATTGCAGCGGCAGATCCTGCCCGACGGCGGACACATCTCCCGCAATCCAGGTGCCTTGATCGAGCTGCTGATCGACCTGTTGCCGCTGCGGCAGACCTTTGCCGCGCGCAACATCGCGCCGCCGCCGGCCCTGCTCAACGCGATCGACCGGATGATGCCGATGCTGCGCTTCTTCCGGCACGGCGACGGCAATTTCGCGCTGTTCAACGGCATGAGCGCGACGCCTTCGGACCTGCTCGCCACGCTGCTCGCCTATGACGACACCCACGGCGCGCCGATGGCGAACATGCCGCATACCGGCTTCCAGCGCCTCGACGCCGGCCAGACCACGCTGATCATCGACACCGGCCCGCCGCCGCCGGCCAATGTCAGCCACGACGCCCATGCCGGCTGCCTGTCGTTCGAATTGTCCTCGGGCATCAGCCGCATCGTCACCAATTGCGGCATGCCAACCACCGGCCGTGACAACTGGCGGCCGTTTGCCCGCGGCACCGCCGCGCATTCGACGCTGACCTATCACGACACCTCGTCGTGCCAGTTCGTCGAAATGTCGGCGATGAAGCGGCTGCTGCACGGTTCGCCGGTCGTCAGCGGCCCCGTCGAGGTCGAGAGCTACCGCGAGATCGTGCAGAACGGCACACTGCTCACGACCTCGCATGACGGCTATCTCGGCAAGTTCGGCGCGATCCACCGCCGCGTGCTGATGGTCGCCAATGACGGCGCGCGGATCGACGGCGAGGACACGCTGTCGCCGCCGCAGGGCGGACGCCTCAAGGGCGGCGATGCCGACTTCGCTCTGCGCTTCCATCTGCATCCGGCTGTGAAGGCGAGCCGGCTGTCGGATGCCCGCGGCGTCATGCTGGTGCTGCCGAACCGCGACGTCTGGACCTTCGAGGCGCTCGACGACAAGGTCGAGCTCGAGGACAGCGTGTTCCTGGCAGGCAATGACGGCCCGCGCCGCACCGCGCAGATCGTGATCCGGCAGGATGCCCGGCAGGCGCCCTCGATCCGCTGGAGCTTCGTCCGCTCCACCGCTTCGCCGGCTGTCACCAATGCCCGCCGCAACGCGCGGCGGGAGCCGGAACTTCCGCTGTAGACGCACGTCCCGCAGCCCTATCTGGTCGTTGTGAAGAACGCCGAAAGCTGCTAACGAGCACGCGCTCGCGCGACTGGCGACCTTGGATGGAGCACCATCGGGAAGCGCGGGACCAAGCTGCCGCGCGCCTGGGCATAGGTACTCCCTTAGACAGAGGATCTTGCTCATGACTGAGACTGACCGTCCCCGCCGTGTCACCCGCGCCCTGCTTTCCGTTTCCGACAAGACCGGCCTGATCGAGTTCGCCCAGGCGCTCGCCGCCCATGGCGTCGAGCTGGTTTCGACCGGCGGTACCGCCAAGGCGATCGCCGCGGCCGGCCTCAAGGTGAAAGACGTCTCCGAGCTGACCGGCTTTCCCGAGATGATGGATGGCCGCGTCAAGACGCTGCATCCGAAGGTGCATGGCGGCCTGCTCGCGATCCGCGACAACAAGGAGCATGCCGAGGCGATGAAAACGCACGGCATCGCGCCGATCGATCTGCTCGTCGTCAATCTCTATCCGTTCGAGGCAACTGTCGACAAAGGCGCCGGCTTCGAGGAGTGCATCGAGAACATCGACATCGGCGGCCCCGCGATGATCCGCGCCGCCGCGAAGAATCATGACGATGTCGCCGTCGTGGTCGAGGCGCAGGATTATAAAGCTGTGCTCGACGAGCTCGCCGCCAACAACGGCGCAACCACGCTTGCCTTGCGCCGGCGTCTGGCCGCAAAGGCTTATGCGCGGACCGGCGCCTACGACGCCGCAATTTCTAACTGGTTCAACCGGCAGCTCGAAATCGACGCGCCCGACTTCCGTGCCTTCGGCGGCAAGCTGATCCAGTCGCTACGCTATGGCGAGAATCCGCACCAGACCGCGGCGTTCTATGCAACGCCGGACAAGCGGCCGGGCGTGTCGACCGCACGGCAGTTGCAGGGCAAGGAGCTCTCGTACAACAACATCAACGATACCGATGCGGCCTATGAATGCATCGGCGAGTTTGATGCCAAGCGCACCGCGGCCTGCGTCATCGTCAAGCACGCCAACCCCTGCGGCGTTGCGGAAGGTTCTGACCTCGTCAGCGCCTATCGCAAGGCGCTCGCCTGCGATTCCACCTCAGCCTTCGGCGGCATCATCGCGATGAACCGCGCGCTCGATGCCGACACCGCACGCGAGATCACGAAGATCTTCACCGAGGTGATCATCGCGCCCGATGCCAGCGAAGAGGCGATCGCCATCATCGGCGCGCGCAAGAACCTGCGCCTGCTGCTCGCTGGCAGCCTGCCCGATCCGCGCGCGCCGGGCCTCACCGCCAAGACGGTCGCCGGCGGCCTTCTCGTGCAGAGCCGCGACAATGCGGTGGTCGACGACATGATCTTCAAGGTCGTCACCAAGCGTGCGCCCACGGATGCCGAGATGCGCGATCTCAGATTCGCGTTCCGGGTGGCAAAGCACGTCAAGTCCAACACCATCATCTACGCCAAGGATCTCGCCACCGTCGGCATCGGTGCGGGCCAGATGAGCCGGGTGGATTCAGCGCGGATCGCGGCACGCAAGGCGCAGGATGCCGCGAACGAGCTGAAGCTCGCCGAGCCGCTCACCAAGGGCTCGGTCGTGGCCTCGGATGCGTTCTTCCCCTTCGCCGACGGCATGCTCGCCTGCATCGAGGCCGGCGCCACTGCGGTGGTGCAGCCCGGCGGCTCCATGCGCGACGACGAGGTGATCAAGGCTGCCGACGAGCACGGCATTGCGATGGTGTTCACGGGGACGCGGCACTTCAGGCACTAACTCTCAACGAGCAAGCGTAGCCCGGATGGAGCGCAGCGAAATCCGGGCTACGAGCAGCGGCTAATCCCGCACCCGCATCAACAGCCCCAATCCCGCGGTGAAGAACACCACGAGCACGGCCATGCCGGCCTTCTGGCTCGCGGTCGAGGCGGTGAGCACGCCGATCAGCAGCGGGCCGATGAAGGACGTCACCTTTCCCGTCAACGCGAACAGTCCGAAATACTGCGCGATGCGGTCCTTCGGCGCGAGGTGGATGAGCAGCGTGCGCGAGGCCGCCTGCAAGGGTCCGCCGGCGGCGCCGATGAGACAGCCCAGTACGAGATAGGCACGCTCGGCGGCGCTCGCGAACAAGGCACCGCCCGGCTCGGGCGGTGCGACCTTGACGAACAGGACGCTGTCCTTGTCGACCAGAAGGATCGCCGCCACCGCGAGCAGGAGGATCAGCAGGCTGCAGGCAATCACGCGCTTGGGTCCCAGCAAATCGTCGAGCTTGCCGCCGAGCCATGCGCCAAAGGTGCCGGCAATCGCCAGGATGATGCCGAAGGTGCCGATCTGGATCGTGTGCCAGCCGAAGGTGCCGGCCGCATAGATGCCGCCGAAGGCGAACAGCGACACCAGCCCGTCGGTATAGATCATGTTGGCGAGGAGAAACGCCGCGAGCGACTTCTGCTTCGGCAGAGAACCGAGCGATTGCTTCAGCTCCAACAGGCCCTCGCGCAGCGCCGCGCGCACCGGGCGCTTCGCCGGATAATCCGGCGTGAACAGGAACATCGGGGTCACGAAGATGATGAACCACAGCCCGGTCAAGGGTCCGGTGATGCGGTCTCCCTCGTGCATGGCGGGATCGAGCCCGAACAGCGGCGTGAACCCGAGCAGCGTGCGCCCGGTCTCGGGATTGGCTGCGAGGAAGCCGAGCACGATGATCAGGCTGACGATGCCGCCGACATAGCCCGTGGCCCAGCCGGTGCCGGAGAGGCGGCCGATCCGCTCCGGCGGCACCAGGGTCGGCATCATCGCATTGTTGAAGACGGTGGCGAATTCCGCGCCGACGCTGGCGAGGGCAACCGCCGTGAGCAGCGGCGGAATGATGGCATGATCGCCGGGCTTGCCGATCCACAGCGCCGAGGAGGCTAGCACCAGGAGCGTGCCGAACGCGGCGATCCACGGCTTTCTGCGGCCCGCAGCATCCGCAACGGCGCCGAGCACCGGCGACAGCAGCGCGATCGCCATGCCAGCTGCTGCCATCGCAAAGCCCCACAGCGATTGCCCGGTGGCAGGATCTGGCGCGACGCTGGTGGCGAAATAGGGCGCGAACACGAAGGTCGTGATCAGCGTGAAATAAGGCTGCGCGGCCCAATCGAAGAAGATCCAGCTGACGACGGCGGCACGCGGCGGATAGGTCCGCGTCGCGCCGGCCATGCGCGCATCCGTGGCGATCGTCGTCATCGTCCAGTCCCCATCACGAACAGTTTTGCCTGTCTTAGCGCAAACCGTATAGCATTGCAGTGACGCGTGTGAATTAGCCCGAAGGCCGGCGGAACTGTGATCATGTCGTTATTTTCGACGCGGCGGGCATTCCTCGCATCCATTGCCGCTTTCGCAGTTGGTCTCGCGCCTGTCATAGCGCAGGACGCGCGGCGCGCCTACACGCCGCCTCCCCTCGACACGGTTCATTCCGTCGCCGCCGAGCATGGCATGGTGGTGGCGCAGGAGAAATTGTCCGCGCAAGTCGGCGCCGAGATCCTGCGTCGCGGCGGCAATGCGGTCGATGCCGCGGTCGCCACCGGCTTTGCCATGGCCGTGACCTATCCGCGCGCCGGCAACATCGGCGGTGGCGGCTTCATGCTCATCCATTCGGCCGAGCGCAACGAGGACATCGCGATCGATTATCGCGAGGCCGCGCCGGCGGCGACCACGCCGCAAATCTTTCTCGGAACCGACGGCAAGCCTGACGCCGCGAAGTCGCGCGATTCGGCACTCGGCATTGGCGTCCCCGGCACCGTCGCAGGCCTCTCGCTGGCGCTGGAGAAATACGGCTCGGGTAAGTTCACGCTCTCGCAGCTGGTCGAACCCGCCATTTCGCTCGCGCGCGATGGATTTGTCGTCGACAATGACATTGCTGACACGCTGCCAAGCTGGCACCGGCGGCTCACGCGCTGGCCGTCCTCGGCAAGGATATTTTCGCGGCCCGACGGCACGCCGCTGCGCGAAGGCGACCGTCTGGTGCAGAGCGATCTTGGTGAGACGCTGAAGCTCGTCGCTGCGCAAGGCCCGCGCGGCTTCTATGAAGGCACGGTCGCGGAGAAGCTCGCCAAAGCCGTGTCCGACGCCGGTGGCATCATGACGTCAGCGGATCTCAGGTCTTATCAGGCGATCGTCCGCCAGCCGTTGCGCGGCACTTATCGCGGCTACGACATCGTCTCGATGCCGCTGCCGTCATCCGGCGGCGTCGTGCTGATCGAAGCGCTCAACATGCTCGAAGGCTTTCAGCTTGCGGATCTGAAACAGGGTTCGCCGCAATCGCTGCATCTCTTGATCGAAGCCATGAAGCGTGCCTATGCCGACCGCGCGCGCTATCTCGGCGATCCCGCCTTCGTCAACGCGCCGATCGAGACCCTCATTGCAAAGGACTACGCCGCCAAGCTGCGCGCCGGCATCTCGAGCGACGAGGCCACGCCGTCGAGCAAACTCGCTTCGGCTGCCACCTCGCCGCACGAAGGCAGCAACACCACGCATTTCTCCGTCGTCGACGCCTACGGCAATGCCGTCAGCAACACCTACACGCTGAACTTCAGCTACGGCGTCGGCCTCGTCGCCGACGGCACCGGGGTTCTCCTCAACAACGAGCTGGACGATTTCACCGCCGCGGTCGGCGCCTCCAACGCCTATGGCCTCGTCGGCTTCGAGCCCAACCTGCCGGGACCCGGCAAACGGCCGCTGTCGTCGATGTCGCCGACCATCGTGCTCAAGGACGGCAGACCGGTGCTGGTCACGGGTTCGCCCGGCGGCGGCCGTATCATCTCGACGGTGCTCCAGGTCGTCGTCAACGTCCTCGACTACAAGATGGATGTGGCTGCCGCCGTTGCAGCGCCGAGACTGCATCATCAATGGTTGCCGGACGAGGTACGCGTCGAGCGCGGCTTTCCCGATGACGTCTTGTTCAAGCTCAAGGCCATGGGCCACCTCGTCGTCGAGCCGATGGGACAAACATCGGCCAACTCGATCGCTGTGACGCCGAACGGTCCGTTCGGCGCGCCCGACCCGCGCACCCGCGGTGCGGAGGCGGCGGGACAGTAATCCCGACGCTTTGTGCAGCGCAGACTAGACGTATTTGCCGGATGACATCGGCGTCGAGGCGCGGCAGTTTGTCGGCGCTGGAGCACGTGGCAGGCACGCACCCAGCCAACGAACCGGCCTTTAGGAAACGCACATGACCACAGCCGATCCGACCGAGCGTATCGAACGCGCCGAGATCGAGGACACCAGCCTTCTCGCCTTCTATCGCGACATGAATCCGTCGGAACGCCGGACGTTCTGGGCTTGCGCTGCGGGCTGGGCGCTCGACGGCATGGACTTCATGATCTATCCGCTGGTGATCGGCACCATCATCGCGCTGTGGAAGGTCGATCCCGGCGCAGCCGGCTTTGCCGGCACCGTGACGCTGCTGGCATCCGCCATCGGCGGCTGGCTCGGCGGCTATCTCTCCGACCATATCGGCCGGGTCAGGACGCTTCAGATCACCATCATCTGGTTCTCGTTCTTCTCGCTGATCTGCGCCGTCGTGCAGAATTTCGACCAGCTCCTGATTGCGCGCGCGGTGCTGGGCCTCGGGTTCGGCGGCGAATGGGCGGCA
Source organism: Bradyrhizobium sp. Cp5.3 (assembly GCF_000426265.1). NCBI lineage: Bacteria > Pseudomonadati > Pseudomonadota > Alphaproteobacteria > Hyphomicrobiales > Nitrobacteraceae > Bradyrhizobium > Bradyrhizobium sp. Cp5.3. The sequence goes on from NZ_AUFA01000020.1 coordinate 30,973, forward strand.
GGCGCGGTGCTGATGGGCGAGGCGATCCGGCCGCAATATCGCGGACGCGCGGTCGGCTCGGTGCAATCGGGCTGGGCGGTCGGCTGGGGACTTGCGGTGCTGTCGCAGGCGATCCTGTTCTCCGTGATGCCGGCGGAGACCGCGTGGCGCTGGATGTTCGTGATCGGCGCGCTGCCGGCACTCCTGGTGTTCTACATCCGCCGCTCCGTCACAGAGCCGGAGATCGCGGCCGCGGCGCGCGCCAAGCAGGCCGCCAGCGGCGATCGTCCCGCACTATGGGAGATCTTCTCCGGCCCGATCCTCAAGACCACGATCCTGGCCTCGCTGATGGTGACGGGCTGCCAGGGCGGTTACTACGCCATCACCTTCTGGGTGCCGCAGTTCCTGACCAAGGAGCGGCATCTGTCGATCGTCGGCTCGACCGGCTACCTCTCGGCGCTGATCATCGGCTCCTTCATCGGCTATCTCGTCGGCGCCTGGCTCGCCGACCGGATCGGACGGCGCAACCTGTTCCTGACCTTCTCGCTCGGCGCCATCGCGGTGGTGCTGCTCTACACCCAGCTGCCGCTCACCAACGAGATCCTCTGGGTGCTCGGTTTCCCGCTCGGCTTCTTCGCCTCGGGCTATTTTTCCGGCGTCGGCGCGTTCCTGACCGAGCTCTATCCGACGCGGCTGCGCGGCTCCGGCCAGGGTTTTTGCTACAATTTCGGCCGCGGGATCGGCGCGCTGTTTCCATTTCTGGTCGGCGCGCTGTCGGCATCAACGTCGCTCGCCACCGCAATCGCGATCTTCGCGGTGGTGGCCTATGCGGTGTTCTTCATCGCCGCATTCGCGCTGCCGGAGACGAAGGGCCGCGTGCTGCACGCGGACTAGCGAGGCTTACCGTCCCACCTGATACGGCCCGCCCTTTTCCAAAGCGCGGGCGTAGGCCGGACGCGCGTGGATGCGGTCGAGGAACGCCATCGCCTTGGGATGGCCCTGCTCCAATCCCCCGCGCGCTTGCGCAGCTTCGAGCGGGAAGCTCATCTGGATGTCGGCCGCGGTGAACTCGCTGCCGGCGAACCACTCGCTCTTTCCGAGTTCGCCTTCCCAGTAGTCCATGTGCTGCTTGAGCTGCGGATTGACCAGGGCGGTGAGTGCCTGGTTCGAGACCTTGCGCACCAGCGGGCGCAGCAGCGCGGGCGCGCGCTTGGGCATCAGGGTGAACAGCAGCTTCAGGAGCAGCGGCTGCATCGCGGAGCCTTCCGCATAGTGCAGCCAATAGGTGTAGCGCAGCCGCTCCGGCGTGTTCGGCGGCGGGATCAGCCGGCCGTTGCCGTAGGTGCCGATGAGATATTCGATAATCGCGCCGGACTCGGCGATGGTGTTGCCGTTGTCGGTGATGACAGGCGACTTGCCGAGCGGATGTATGGCGCGCAGCTCCTTCGGCGCGCGCATGTCGGGCTGGCGCTGATAGCGCACGAGCTCATACGGCACGCCCAACTCTTCGAGCAGCCACAGCACGCGCTGCGATCGTGAATTGTTGAGGTGATGAACGGTCAGCATCGCATGGTCCCCGGGGCTCGGCTTGGTCACTTGGCCGCGCGTTCGTGCCAGCCCGGGAACACAATGTCGAGCTATCCGGAAGAATATTTTCACCCGGGTATATTGACGCTGCCAATTTACCTGGGTATTAAATTCCGACTGCGACGAATATGGCAATGATTCCAATGCTAGGGACTTTCACAGCCTTCATCGGCCAGCGCCGGCTGGCCTCGGGCCCGGCGGGCGATGTCGCGCTTGCCGTCAAGCACGCGGCGCCGCGGCCGGACGAGCCGATCATCATCTTCGACGACGGGACCGGGCGGACGATCGATTTCGACCTGCGCGGCGGGGACGACGAGGTGCTGGCGCGGCTGGCGAAGCTTGCTCCGCCGCCGTCAGCCGAGGAGGCTACGCCGCCGAGCGAGCCGCGCGGCCGCGGCCGGCCGAAGCTCGGCGTGGTCGCGCGCGAGGTGACGCTGCTGCCGCGGCACTGGGAATGGCTCAACGCCCAGCCCGGCGGCGCCTCGGTCGCGCTGCGAAAACTCGTCGACGAGACGCGGCGGGCGAGTGGCGACAAGGATCGCGAGCGGCAGGCGCGCGATGCGGCCTACCACTTCATGTCGACGATGGCGGGTAATTTTGCGCGTTTCGAGGAAGCCTCGCGGGCGCTATTTGCGGATGACCGGCGACGCTTCACCGGGCTGATCGCCGACTGGCCCGCCGACATCCGCGACCACGTCGTCAAGCTCGCCTACGGCGACCGCGCTTAATCGATCGACCAACCATCTTCCAACGCCGCCACGGACCGTGGCGGCGTTCGATCACTCATGCATAAGAGGTAATCCGTGTCGCCTGCTGCTGACTCGCGCAAAGATTCTGGCTTGCGCAACAATTTCGTCGCCTTCCTCGCACCGATGATGCTGAGCAACATCCTGCAATCGATGTTCGGCACCATCAACAGCGCCTATCTCGGCCAGATGATCGGGGTCGACGCGCTCGCCGCGGCGTCCGTGTTCTTTCCGGTCATGTTCTTCTTCATCGCCTTCGTGATGGGCCTGAGCTCCGGCGCAACCGTGCTGATCGGGCAGGCCTGGGGCGGCGGCAAGCCGGACAGGGTGCGCGCCGTGGCGGGGACCACCTTCACGGTCGCGATGCTTCTCGCGTTCCTGATCGCGATCGCCGGCGCACTGTTCAGCCGTCCGCTCGTGATCATGCTCGCGACACCCGCCGGCATCGTGGACGAGGCCGCATCCTATGCAGGGGTCATGATGATGGCGATGCCTCTGACTTTCGCCTTCGTTGTCGTCACCTCGATGTTGCGCGGCGTCGGCGATACGGTGACGCCACTGATTGCGCTGGCAATCTCGACCGCGATCGGGCTCGTGGTCACGCCGACCCTGATCCGCGGCTGGTTCGGGCTGCCGCAACTCGGGGTCGCCAGCGCTGCCTGGGCTTCGGTGGTTTCGAGCGCGCTGACGCTGATGTGGCTGCACATCCGACTTGCCCGCCGCGGGCATCCGCTCGCCATTGATGCCGCGGCCCTGCGCGCGATGCGCCCGGATGCCGCGCTGCTCGGGACGATCCTCCGGCTGGGCATCCCGGCCGCGCTCGGCATGGTCGTGATGTCGATTGCCGAACTCGTGCTGCTCGGCCTGGTCAATGGTTATGGCGCGGATGCCACGGCGGCTTATGGCGCTGTCAACCAGGTCTTCAGCTACACGCAGTTTCCGGCGCTCTCGATCGCGATCTCGGTCTCGATCCTGAGCGCGCAGGCGATTGGTCGCGGCCAGACGGTTCAGATCGGGCGCATCGTTCGGACCGGACTGGAGATGAATTTGCTGCTGACGGGTGGGCTGGTCGCGCTCGGCTATTTGTTCTCGGGCGCGCTGATGGGCTTCTTCATCACTGACGCCGCCGTCCTCGAGCTCTCGCAGCGCCTGCTGCACATCGTTCTCTGGAGCTCGATCCTGTTCGGCATGTCGACCGTGTTTTCCGGCGCCATGCGCGCCAGCGGCACGGTCTGGCTGCCGCTCCTGCTCTCGAGCTTTGCGATCGCCGCGATCGAAATCCCCAGCGCGTTCATCCTGAGCCGGCACGTTGGCCTCGACGGCATCTGGATCGCCTATCCGATCACCTTCGGCGCCATGCTGATATTGCAGATGAGCTACTACATGCTGGTGTGGCGAAAGCGCAGGATCGAGCGCCTGATCTGATCTGGAGTGCATCGCTACAATATTATGACCATCATTAAACGGTGGACCTGTGGCGCGCCCTGCGCCACAATGCGAAAAATAGCCGTCAGGGAGGACGAGTTTGACCCGCACAGCCCCGCAATTCCTGTTCGATTTCGGCAGCCCCAACGCCTATCTCAGCCATGAGGCGATCCCGGCGATCGAAAAGCGGATCGGCGTCAAGTTCGAGTATGTGCCGATCCTGCTCGGCGGCATCTTCAAGGCGACCAACAACAAGTCGCCGGCCGAGACGCTCGCCGGCATCAAGAACAAGCGCGAATTCCAGGTGGTCGAGACCGAGCGCTTCATCAAGCGCTTTCATGTCCAGCCCTATGTCTGGAATCCGCATTTCCCGGTCAACACGCTGAACCTGATGCGCGCGGCGATCGCAGCGCAGCTCGAGGGCGTGTTCGAAAAATATGTCGAGGCCGCCTTCCATCACATGTGGCGCGAGCCGAAGAAGATGGACGATGCCGAGGTCGCGATGAAGGCGCTCGCATCATCCGGGCTCGATGCGCAGAAGCTGCTCGCCCGCTCCCAGGAGGGAGAGGTGAAGGCAAGGCTGATCAAGAACACCGAGGAGGCCGTGGCCCGCGGCGCGTTCGGCTCGCCGACCTTCTTCGTCGGCAACGAGATGTTCTTCGGCAAGGAGCAACTGCGCGAGGTCGAGGAGATGGTGCTCGGAAAGTAAGCCGGCAAAGCTATCTGCGAACCAGAATGTGATTGCGGCAATATTCTGGATTGCTTCGCTTCGCTCGCAATGACGACTATAAATAGCCGCCAATAGCAATAATGGAGCATCCCATGCGTATCCTCGTGGTCGGCGCCGGCGCCATCGGCGGCTATTTTGGTGGCAGGCTGTTGCAGGCCGGCCGCGACGTGACTTTCCTGGTCCGGCCGCGCCGCGCCAGCGAGCTTGCGAGCGCCGGCCTCGTCATCAAGAGCCCGAACGGCGACGTGACGCTGAAGGATCCGCCGCGGGTCGAGGCGGACAAGCTCAAGGACAAGTTCGACGTCGTGCTCTTGAGCTGCAAGGCGTTCGATCTCGACGACGCCATCAAGTCCTTTGCGGCGGCGGTCGGCCCGAACACGGCGATCATCCCGATGCTCAATGGCATGAAGCATCTCGACATCCTCGACCAGAAATTCGGCGCCGAACGCGTGCTCGGCGGGCTCTGCGCCATCGCCGCCACGCTGAACGAGAAACGCGAGGTGGTGCAGCTCCAGCCGATGCAGTCGATCAATTACGGCGAGCGCGACGGCAAGCTGTCGGATCGCGTCAAGGCGATCGACGAGGCCTTCAAGAGCGGCATCAATGGTGCCACCGCCAGCCAGAACATCATGCAGGACATGTGGGAGAAGTGGGTGTTCCTCTCGACGCTTGCGGCGTCCACCAGCTTGATGCGGACCTCCGTGGGCAACATCCTCGCTGCTCCCGGCGGCAAGGATTTTCTGCTCGGCATGCTCGATGAGACCAGCGAGATCGCTGCCGCCTCAGGCTACCCTCCGGGCGGGCCGTTCTTCGCGCGCGTCAAGGGCAACCTGACCACCGAGGGCTCGCCGATGACGGCGTCCATGTTCCGCGACATCAAGGCGGGCCTGCCGGTCGAGGCCGATCACGTCATCGGCGACCTCATCGCGCGCGGCGATGCCGCCAAGGTGCCGGTGCCGAAGCTGCGCGTCGCCTATACGCATCTGAAGGCGTATGAGAAGACGCGGGCGGGATAGGGCCTCACACTCCACTGTCGTCCCGGGGCGCGAAGCGAGCCCGGGACCCATGGCTCCAGGAAGTGGTTGCGGCGCGAGCTGGTAACAACGAGTCTTCGCCAAACTACTCCCTGTGGTTATGGGTCCCGGATCTGCGCTCGCTAGGGCTCGCTTGTCCGGGACGACGGTGGAGTTTGCTGCTACGCATTCCCCGCTACTGCAAATGCGCCAGGTAATGCGCGAGCGCGGTGATTTCCTCCTCGCTCAGCGAATAGGCGATATCGGCCATCGCGGCGACGCCGCCACCTACGCGCTGGCCGGCCTTGTAGTCATGCAACGCTTTCACGAGATATTCCTCACGCTGGCCGGCGAGACGCGCCACCGCCTTGGTGCCGGCGTATGTGTCGGTGTGGCATGAGGCGCAGCGCCGGCCGACGGCCGCCTGTGCGCCCTTCTTCGAGAGATCGGGGTCCTTGTCCTCCGGTCCCTTCGGCGGCGTCAGCGCGGAATAGTAGGCGCCGAGATTGCGGATGTCCTCGTTGGTGATCTCCTCGGCGATCGGCTGCATCTGATCGTTCTTGCGCGAGCCGGCGCGGAAGAACACGAGCTGCCATTGCAGGAATTGATCGGGCTGGCCGGCGATCGAGGGGATGTTCTCGGTCTGCGAGATGCCGTTCTCGCCATGACAGCCGGCGCAGACCGCCGCTTTCTCCTTGATGGCGGCGGGGTCCGCGGCGCGGGCAAACGGCACCGCCAGCACAGTGGCGAGGACAGTGATGGCGAGCGAAGCGAATTGCCGACGCATGATGGGAATTCCAATTTATCGGGATCATCACTCCGGGGCGCCCGAAGGGCGAACCCGGAATGACGGCGTCAAGTCTCAAAAAGAGAGGCTGCGGCCGTCTCCTGGCCGCAGCCTCTTTTTCCTGTCGCGCTACTTCTTGCTGTAGCTGATGCGATAGATCGCGCCGGCCCAGTCGTCGGCGACGAGGATCGAGCCGTCCTTGGCGAGGATGATGTCGTCGGGACGGCCGAGATAGCCCTGGTCACCCTCGATCCAGCCGGAGGCGAACACCTCCTGCTTGGCGTTCTTGCCGTCGGGCCCGACGATCACGCGCACAATGCGGCCGCCCTGGTACTTGTGACGGTTCCAGGAGCCGTGCTCGGCGATCAGGATGTTGTTCTTGTACTCGGCGGGGAATTGGTCGCCGGTATAGAACTTCATGCCGAGCGGGGCGACGTGCGCGCCGAGATTCAGCGCGGGCGGCGTGAACTCGGAGCATTTGTGGCCCATCGCGAACTTCGGATCGGGCAGGTCGCCTTGATGGCAGTAGGGATAGCCGAAGTGCTCGCCGATCTTGTTGATCACATTCAGCTTGTCTGAGGGCAGATCATCGCTGATCCAGTCGCGGGCGTTCTCGGTGAACCAGTACTTGCCGGTGCGCGGATCGACATCGCCGCCGACCGAGTTGCGGACGCCGAGCGCCCAAGTTTCGGCGTTGCCGGTCTTGGGATCGACGCGCCGGATCTGCGAGACGCTGGTCGGGGGAATGCCGACGTTGAAGGGCGGTCCGAACGGAATGTAGAACCAGCCGTCCTTGTCGACCGCGATGTACTTCCAGCCATGCGCGGCATAGGACGGCATATCGTCATACACGACCTTGCCCTCGCCGAGATTGTCGAGCTTGGCTTCAGCGTCGTCATAGCGGATCAGCTTGTCGACGGCGATGACGTAGAGCGCGCCATCCTTGAAGGCGAGGCCGGTGGGCATGTTCAGCCCCTTCAGGATGGTCTTGACCTCGCGCTTGCCGTTGTTGTCCTTGATCGCATAGACGTTGCCGAGGCCGAACGAGCCGACGAACAGCGTGCCCTTGTCACCCCAGGCCATCTGTCGCGCCGCGAGAACGCCCGGCGCCCAGACTTCGATCTTGAAACCCGGCGGCAGCTTGATCTTCTTCATCATCGCCGCGAGCTCGGCTTCCGACGCGCCCGTCGGCGGACCCGAGGGCGGCGCCAGACCCTTCTGCGCCTCGGTCTCGTCCCCTAAGAACCAGTCGTCCGGTGGATGGGTCCAGAACTCCTTGGTGCCGGACTCGTATTTCTTCAGGACCCGGCTCTTGTCCTGCTGTTGCTGCGCATTGACAACGCTCGTCCCCGCGAGAAGGGCAACCGCTGCAAACGCAAATACAGATCGATGGAATTTCATCGCGTCACTCCCCTAAGGCAGCCATCCGGGCTGCACATTATTTTGTTTTGCTAGTCGAGTAGGCGAAGTTCGGAGTCTGTCGAGAGATCAGACCGAAAAAGGTTAGCACATCTGCGAGCGGTGAGAAGCGCGGCACACGCGCGGCAGTTGGCTCAATAAAAATTGAGACGGAATTTTCGCGAACGCACGACTGGCAACGACAACATTCTCGCTGCAACGCGGAATCAAAAGACACGCGCGACTAATCTGCGGGCAGCGACCGAGGCGATCTACGACAAGACCGGATAAGGCCCGTCCGCGAACACCGTGTCATGATAGCCCTTCGATCCGACCTCACACGCCAGCGCGCTGCGAAAGTCTCTGGCATTGCGAAGGCAGTTCAGGACATGGGCGAAGTCGAATTCGGGCCGCCACCCCAATTCGCGACGCGCGCGATCATTGACATAGACGCGGTCGATCGCCGGAAACAGACGCCAGCCCCGCGCAGTAAAGAGCTGCTCGCATTCGGGATAGAGCGCGCGCACCACGCCGGCCGCGTCGCGGGCGAGTGCCGCGACATGGTGCGGCTCGAACGGGCTCGTGGCTGAGACGATGTAGCGCGCGAAGCCGATTCGTTCAGCCTTCTCTCTCGCGAGCAGATGGGCGCTCACGGCGTCCGCTATGTCCAGCCGGCGATAGAGCAGTTCATTGGCCTGCGCGTTCGCTAGCGCGTAAGCCGAACGCATCGCCGGATCGTCATCGTCTTCCGGGAAGAAGCGGGATGTCCTCAAGATGACGATCGGCAGACGGTGCTCGCGAGAGAACAGCTCGCACAGATTCTCCGCCATCAGCTTGGTCGCGCCGTAGATGTTCTTCGGCACCGACGGCAGATCCTCGGTGACCCACACCGCGGCCTGTCCCGCCTCGGGCCGGAGCTGCGAGCCGAATGCGCTGGTGGTGCTGGTGAAGACGAAGCTGCGCACGCCGCCGGCCACGGCCGCCTCGAGCAGATTGAGCGTGCCGGTGACGTTGGTGTCGACAAAATCCTGCTTGGCGTGGGTCGCCACATGCGGCTTGTGCAGCGTCGCGGTGTGGATGACGGCGGTGACTCCGTCCATCTGCTCCCGCACGAAGCCGGGATCGACAATGGAACCGGCCGCATCGGTGAAGGCTGATTTCTTCAAATCAACCCCATGCACAGTAGAACCGCGCCGCCGCAATGTCCTGACGATGGCCTCCCCGAGGTGACCCGCGCTGCCCGTAACCAGTATTGTCATTGCAGATCCCGACCAGCCGCCAGCGGCGTGGCGAACCACGATCCGTTCCGGTTTGGCTGGATGCTCTGGGAAAAATTGGAGCGGGCGAAGGGGCTCGAACCCTCGACCCCGACCTTGGCAAGGTCGTGCTCTACCACTGAGCTACACCCGCATCCTGTGTCGGTCGCATGACGCGCCGGCAACGGCTGTCGTATGCCAAAAGCGGGCGGCGAATGCAACAGCTACCGGCGGCATAGATTCGTATTTGGGCCCCCATATGGACCCCAATCCCGGTCGAATCGACCGAAAACGGCTCGGAACTGCCGAATCGGCACCCCCGGATTGAAATTCGGCCGTCCCGGCCCAATTTTAGGAGCCGACAGCGAAGCATATGCATTGGCGACGTGCTAAAGAGCCGCCATTCCAGACATCAGACGAGGGGATCCCGTGACGATCATCGACCAGGGTAACGGAGCGGCGGGCCCGGCTGCGGCCGACCTGATCAAGGACACGACCACCCAGACCTTCGTGAAGGACGTCATCGAGGAATCGAAGCGCCAGCCGGTGCTGATCGACTTCTGGGCGGAGTGGTGCGGCCCCTGCAAGCAGCTCACCCCCGTGCTGGAAAAGGCGGTCAAGGCCGCCAAGGGCAAGATCAAGCTGGTCAAGATGAACATCGACCAGCATCCGGCGATCCCGGGCCAGATGGGCATCCAGTCGATCCCGGCCGTGATCGCCTTCGTCAACGGCCAGCCCGCCGACGGTTTCATGGGCGCGGTGCCGGAGAGCCAGGTCAACGCCTTCATCGAACGGCTGACCAAGGGCGTCACCGCCCCGGGCGAGGTCAATGTCGCCGAGATCGTGCAAGAAGCCGAGGCCGTGCTCGCCGAAGGCGACGCGGCTGCGGCAGCGCAGATCTATGCCGAGGCGCTGCACCACGATGCGACGAACATCGCGGCCCTTGCGGGCCTCGCGAAATGCTACGCCGTCTCCGGCGCCATGGAGCAGGCCAAGCAGACCCTGGCCATGGTCCCGGAATCCAAGCGCAACGACCCCGCGGTGAAGGCGGTGCAGACCGCGATCGATCTCGCCGAGCAGGCCGAGTCGCTCGGACCGGTCGGCGAGCTGGAACAGAAAGTCGCCGCAGACCCGCTCGATCATCAGGCGCGATTCGATCTTGCGACCGCCCTCAACGCGCAAGGAAATCGCGCGGCCGCCACCGATCAGCTCCTCGAGATCATCAAGCGCGACCGCAAATGGAACGACGACGGCGCCCGCAAGCAGCTCGTGCAGTTCTTCGAGGCCTGGGGCGGCACCGACGATGCCACCATCGACGGGCGGAAGCGCTTGTCGACGATCCTGTTTTCATAGGCGCGAGGCTATTGTTTGAGCATGATCTTGTCGGAAAACCGCTGCACACTTTGCACTGACGGGGTCCTCCGCATCCGGACCATGCTCTAGCGACGTCAGTGGGGACCGGGCACAGATGCCGATCAATATCGAATATCGCGGGCCCGCCGACCTTCCGGAGATCATTCCGGTGTTTCCGCTGCCGGGCGCGCTGCTGTTGCCGCGCGGCCAGATGCCGCTCAACATCTTCGAGCCGCGCTACCTCGCCATGGTCGACGACGCCTTGCGCGACGGCCACCGCCTGATCGGCATGATCCAGCCGGACGTGGCGCATTCGCCCAAGAACGCCGACAAGCCGGCGCTGTTCCGAATCGGCTGCGTCGGCCGCATCACCCAGCTCGCCGAATCCGGCGACGGCCGCTACATCCTCGAGCTCACCGGCGTCGCGCGCTTCAAGATCGTCGAGGAGCTCGAGGTTCTCACGGCCTACCGGCAGTGCAAGGTGGATTTCTTCTCCTTCGCCGACGATTTCACCGCTCGCAAGGGCGAGGATGACGTCAACCGCGAGGCGCTGCTCGCGGCGCTGGCTGACTTTCTGAAGGCCAACAACCTCAAGGTCGACTGGGAAGGCGTCGAGAGCGCGCCCAATGAGGCTCTCGTCAACGCGCTGGCAATGATGTCCCCTTACGGCCCGGCCGAGAAGCAGGCCATGCTGGAGGCGCCGGACCTCAAGACCCGTGCCGAGATCCTGATCGCGGTGACCGAGATGGATCTCGCCAAGAAGCGCACCAGCGGCGATCCGCCGCTGCAGTGACGGCAGGCGGCGCTACCGCGGCTCCCGTCGACCCAGCCAGATGTGAAGCGGAAACATCAGGGCCAGGGAAAATCCGACGCCAAGGTGGATCCAACTCATCCATGGCCGCACCGCTTCGGATCCCAAATAATAGAGCCCGAACGCGGTCACGATCAGCACGGCATTGAACGTCGCCATGACCGATCCGGAAACGAGATTCTTGCCGCTTCGCCACGATCGCCGCAGGTGCACGGGAACGAGGGCGCCCACCAGCAACAGCGCCAGCATCGCGATGCCGCCATGGACCATCAGCATGTTGGCGGCGACCTGTTGCCAGACTTCATCGCCGGCAATGTCCTTCCTCCAGTCCGCCACAAGCCAGCCGGCGCCGGTCAGCACCAGCGCCGCGAACGCCGCATAGAGCGAATAGCGAAACGATGTACTAAGCCGCAAGGTGCACCGCGTGATGCCAATCGGAGGTGATCTGAACGTCGCCGTCGGCCGAGATCAAGAGGGCGCCGGCCTGGTAACGCTCGAGCAGTTGACCGGCATCGGTCCCTGAGATCATGACGATCTTGGTCAAGGCGTCGGCAACCATGCAAGTGGGGGCGCGAACCGTGACGCCGTCGATCAGGTCTGCGGGCCTGTGAGTCGCTGGATCAATCACTGCCGAACAGCCCGGCTCACTGCTGTCGAACAGCTCGACGCGGCGCGCCGTTGAAGCCAGCGCTTCGTCTGCCACGTCGATGTGGCAGATCGATCGGCCGGGGTCGCGGGGATCGCGGACGTGAACCGCACGCGGCTCCGCGCCAAAGGCCCGAAGGTCGCCACCGGCGTTCACCATGCCGCCCGGAATGCCAAAATCGCGCAGCGCGGCCACCGCGCGGTCGACGGCGAAGCCCTTCGCTATACCACCAAGGTCAATCGTGACATCGGTCGATCGAAAGTGGACCTTCTGGTCCGGAAGCAGCTCAATCGCGTCGGCAGAGCGTGCAATCGGCGCCGACGCCGGCTTGTCCTTCAGGAGCGGCAACAATCCCATCGTCTGCAACGCCGGTGCGATCGTGATATCGAAAAGCCCGCCGGAGCGGCGATGCAACTCAACCGCGGTCTCGAGCACCTCGAACGTCCACGCATGAACGCTCAAGGGGGCAATGCCGGCTTCGCGGTTGAGCCGGCTGACGTCGCTATCCGGCTCATGAAAGCTCATCAGCCGATGCACCTGCGCAACGGCATCGAATGCGGCGTCGATGGCGCCGTCCATGTCGGGTCTGCGGGCGCCCGAGACCTCGATCTCCACGAAGGTGCCGAGCAGCGGCCTCGCGCGACGGATGCTATCGGAGGCGATTGCCATAAGCCGCCAGTATTCTTGTCACGCCTTCGGTGACATGGGTCGATGACAGCGTCGCGCCGGCGATGTTCCTGATATCGCCGTTGATCTTCAACGCGCTGCCGCCGGTCTTGCCGACGAATTGCGCCAGCCAGCTCGGGCTCCTGATTTCACCGCCATAGGATTCCCGATATTCCAGAATCTCAACCTTATGGACGGCGCCCGCCGGGGTCAGTGCCACCGCGTAGTCGATGAAGAGGTGCTTACCGACGACCCGGTCGAACACGAAGAAGCCGACAGCCTTGCCGCCGGCCTCGGCCTTCCAGACCCGGCCCGCCTGGACCTCGGAAAAATGTGTCGCGGACGGAAATGCCTCTTTCTGGGCTTCCTCGATCGACAGGTACCGAACGGCATAGGCAGGAGAGGCGGCAGACACGATGGCTACAGCCGGTAGAGTGTATCGCACCCACGTCATAGTCACCTCGCTCCTGGTCCTGTCATCATGTTCCGCGACGTTACCCTAAGCCACCCCGCCGGCGTCAAAAGAAGAATCCAACGCCGCCAAGGAACGAATCCGAAAGCGCGCCGGTGGCGCTCTTGTCGATCACATGCTGATAGGTCGCCTTCAGCACAATCTTCGGGGACGGAAACACCGCAAAGCCGGCCGTGTGGTACTGTCGCTGACCCTGACCAGTCGGCAGATTGGCATCGGTGCCGGCGAAGCCGCTCGTTTGCAGATTCTGATACGTGTAGCGATAGAACGGCACAGCCTCCCACTCGCTGTTGAGAATCGTGCCGAGCGGGACATGGTAGGCAATCTCGCCGGAATAGCCGTACATCGACTTGCCGACATTGTTGGTCGGATCCGAGTCGTTGTTGGCGCGCAGGTTTTCCGGGTGTCCGAACCCGGCGAGGACATATTCGCCGCGAAACTCAAGACCTGTGTCGGGCACCCTGTAGCGGAATTCGGCATCAAACATTGTGAGACTGGACCTGCCGAGGAAGTTACCGAGATCGTCATGCGCCCCGCGCGGCGTCGTGTTCGGCGAGAAATAGGCGCTGACGCTTCCGGCGAAGCCTGGCCAGAATGTCGGCGTAAAGTCGAGCCGGCCGGACACGGCCATGGCGTTGTTGAGTTGCTGGAAGTCGCCGAGCGGGGGCCTCGAGAATGCGAGCGCGGTTACGCCGTCAATGCCGGCGACGTACGCCGTCCCGGGAAGCGGGACAGTCTTTGCCTCAGTGCGATTGTCGAAGGAGTCGCCGAAATCCTCGTTGCTGGTGCTGAGCATGACCTGATATTTGAGGTCCTCGGTGATCGTCCCATAGACGCTGGTGGATGGGACCTTCCAGGTCGACGGAATGAGGCCGTTGTAGAGTGCGGGCCGGAGTACGCTGTAAAATTGCGTGGGTTCGTGATGCTGATTGATGTACCCGATCGGCACCAGATCGATGCCCGGCGAACGCCAGTTGAATTGGTCGATGATCTTGAAATCGACCCAGAGCTGCTCGATCTCGGCGGTGCCGTGCAGCTTGTCGTCGTTGTCAAATCCGGAGCCCGCGTGCTCAAACTCGATTTCCGCATTGAAGATGATGTTCGGGGTGATCGCATAGGTGGGTAGGAGAACGAACCTGGCCGCGTCAAAACCCTTCTGCCACTGGCCACCGGCAGCAGGATTCTGGATGGTGCCGAAGTTCATCTCGCCATAAGCCCCGATGCTGAGGCCGGAGACCGGAGAATCCGCAAGCCCGAGGATCGGTTTGTCCGACGCTGACGGCAGCGGCGGCAAGGCGATGAAGTCTTTCGACTTCGACTTGGTCGATTTCTCGGACGATTGAGCTTCGGGCTTTTGATCCTCGGACTTGGCTGGTGCGTCCTTTGCCCCTGCGGATGGCGCGGCTGCATTGGCGCTCGTCAGCGATGTCGTTTTGGCCGCCCGCTTTGCGTCTGCGTCGGCCGTCGGGCGATCCTGCTTCTGCTTCAGTTCGGTTTCGAGCTGCTGGATGCGTTGCTCCATCTTTTCCAGCTTCTTGAGCAACACTGCGTTCGCATCACCATCCGCTGCAAAAGCTCCGCCAGAACTCAGGATCGACATCGCTGTCGCCGCCAGCAGAGCTGATCGGCTGGGGCATCGACGGGGTTCGAATCGAAATGCAAGCGGGTCAGTGGAAACGTGCGGTGCCATGCGTGCCCCCAAGAATTGCGACATCCGGTCGCAGGAAAAACAGGCAGGAGCGTTTTTGGGAAGCAGAAGACGGATGGCCGTGACTAGAATCACTCCAGATTAGAATTAGAATAAATCAAAAGAACTCGTATCCTGCTGCAGCGTGAGCAGTTGATATGACGGGAATCCCTACAGAAACAGACGAGTGGGACCAGGAGACGCACTCGCGCATTGCGAATTGAACTAAACCCGTCCCTGCTCAGGAATGACTGCGGATGCGCTTGCGTCCCGTGATCATCGCGCGCACGAGGTTTTCGCGCTGGAGAATCGCCATCAGCACCACGCCCGCGACGTGCAGCACGACGAGGACGATTACGGCGTCCGAGGAATAAGTGTGGGTGTCCTCGACCCACCAGATGCCGAAGAAGGTGACCGTCACCGCCATCGCACCTGAGATCGCGGAGACGGCGAGCGTCAGCAGCAACGCCACCAGCATCAAGGTGCCGGCGGGATTGAGCCCGATATAGCGGCCGGTCATGCCGCGGCGCAGATTCAGGAGATAGCGCGGTGCGGCGCGAAGCCTGACCCCGACCATGCGAAAGCGCGCATAGCGGCTGCCATAGACGCCCCAAATCAGGCGGAAGGCCAACAGCCCGATCACGCTGTAGCCAGCGAAGCGGTGAAGGGTGTCATGGACGGTGGGCGTGAACCACGCGACCAGGACGAAGCCGGCGAGAAGCCAGTGCCAGAGCCGCAGCGGGAGGTCCCAGACCTCGACCATCCGCGGAGCGGTTCGGTCCGCGGGGGGCCGTCCGGCCACCCCGCGCGCATCTGGCACCGCTTCTTCCTTCAAGCCAGGATCACCTTAGACCGTCACTTTGCGATCGTGTGCTTCAGGCTGAGATCCTCGGGGCTGTAGAACAGCTCATAGAGCTTGCCTTCCTTCACGCCATAGACCTCATAGCACGAACCCTCGATCTTGGAGCGCCGCACCTCATAGCCGGCCGCCTTGGCCTTGGCTTCGGCGTCACTTGCCGGCTTCCACGACGCTTTGTCGAGCTTGGTGCAATTCTTGAAGCCGTCGGCCATGGCCGCCGACCCCATGCTCATCCCGATCGACAGTGCAATGGCAACAACGCGAATGACCCTCACGAAAATCTCCTCCTGTTTCGTGTGCGCAACGCCTAGCGCGAAGCGCGATCGAAGGAAGCAAAGGAGATCGCGGAGTCAACTCGGTTCGGGCCTGAAATGCTTTAGATATATTCTAACGTCGGCCAAAAGCTCCGTGCCGCCCGCATGCAACGTGTATTTGATACCTCGCTGCGGCCTTACGCCTCATGAGTTGAGATCAGCTCCTAACCTGAACCTCGCATGCCCTGATACCGACGCTGCAGCCAATCCGCCCAGGAGAGCCGTCCGCGCACGCCACCGCTGACGACGAAGCCCATACCCTGTGCCCTCGCCTCCGAAAGGGCCAGCGGCAGGATCTTGCGGCTGAGTCCGCGGGCATCCCGGTATTGGCTGGCAAGCACAACAAGGCTGAGATCCTGGGGACCGCCGATCTCCGCGCGTTCGCCGCGTCCACCGTCGAACGCATATGCCACGACCTGATCGGCGACATCCGACGTGTCGACGGGATTGAACAACGTTGTCGGCACCGGCCATACCGGAAGCCAGGCGAGGCCAGAGAGCATGGCGTCAAGCAGATAGTAGAACGGCATCGCGCGAACGACAGACCACGGGGTCGCGGAGGCGCGGATCAGCCGTTCGCCGGCGAGCTTGACCCGGGCGTAAGGCAACGTGGCCCCTTCAAGGCCGACGATCGAGACGTGCAGGACGTGTCGCACCGACGTCTCCTGACAGAGCGACAGCAAGCGCTCCGTTCCCTCGACATCCACGGCAGAGGGAGACCGGAAGAAGTCCACGGGACGAATGCCGCCACGCCGCGCGATGGGCGAGAAGGTCGCCGCATTGATGACGGTGTCAACGTCACGCAGCGCCTCGCGCAGTCCCGCGCCCGTGGCAAGATCGCCGATGACCCATTCGATATCCGATCGCGTGCCCGGCGATCTCGCAAAAACCCGAACGCGGTGCCCGTCTCGGACGAGGCGACCGACGATATCCTGACCCAAATGGCCCGTGCCGCCGGTGACTAGCGTCAATGCCATGCTTCAACATCCGTCAGCCCTGGGCACCGGCTCGCCCGTGGTCCGTCAGTCGTGCTCATGCGCGGCTCCATTGCGGCGTCCATAGCGCGGCTCCATTTGGAGGCATGGCATTTGAAGGCATGGCGCCTTGTTCGAGGGACGGTCAGTAGCCGGCAAGCGCCATCGCGACGACGGCGCTCATCCCGATCCAGCCGAAATGGCGTCCACGGTGCGCCCAGGCGTTGGCTAGTGCCGCAAAGCCGAACACAATCGCGAGCGTCACGATGATCCAATGACGCGCGAGATTCGACTCCATCCAAGGGACGGCGAAAAGCAGCACGCCGCCGCCGATCCACGCCACCGTGCCGGCCTGCCAGACCAGGCGAATGAGGGTGCGCAGACGTGGCGGTTCGATGCTGGCGCGGGTGAACACTTTTGTTTCGCCGAGCAGACCATGGATCAGCGCGATCACGATCGCGGCGGCGCCGGAACATTGGAGCAACAGATCGCGCATCGATAAGCCTCCATTCGATGGTTTTCCATACAGTACTGTATGGTGAGATAGGCGCTGGCGCGGCGCCTGTCAATACACTACTGTATGGTCAGGTAGTGGAACCAGACATGACCGAACAGCTCTCCGCCGACGACTGGATCAAACAAGGCCTCAAGGCGCTCGGCAAAAGCGGCTTCACCGCGCTCAAGGCCGATCCGCTGGCCAAAGCCATGGGCGTTTCGCGCGGCAGCTTCTACTGGCATTTTGCCGATCTCAGCGCGTTCCATGCGGCCGTGCTGAAGCGCTGGCGCGAAATCGCGGCCGAGCAGATCATCGCCGACGTCGAGGCGGACAGTGATGAGCCGCTGAAATCCTTGCTGCGCAGGTCGTTTGGCGCGCGGCTCGATCTCGAGCGGGCCGTGCGCAACTGGGCGGCGTTCGATCCGGCGGCGCAAGCAGCGGTCCGCGCCATCGACCGCCGCAGGCTCGACTATATCGAGGCGCTGCTGGCGAAGCGGGGGCTTGCCCCGGCGATGGCAGAGGCCCGCGCGCAGATCCTGTACTGGACGTTCCTCGGTTTCGCCCTGTCGGGCACGACGATGCCGGCGGCACGGCTGAAGATCCAGCTCGGCGAGCTCCTGCGGATGGTCTCTGCCTCGTGATCCGCGCGTAGCAATTCCGTTACATGGACGTTGGGCAGCTGTCGCTTCTGTGCTACAGGCAGCCGACCGCCGGAGACCATGATGAACGCGCCCACCGAACGCCCCGAAAACAGCGTCGATCCCAAGCTGCTGGAAATCCTGGTCTGCCCATTGACCAAGGGCCCGCTCGAATTCGACGCTGCCCGGCAGGAGCTGATCTCGCGCAGCGCAAAACTCGCCTATCCGATCCGCGACGGCATCCCGATCATGCTGCCGGAAGAGGCGCGCAAGATCGATTGAGGATGGCGAACGGTGAGTGGCGAATAGGCCTACTCGCTATTCCCCACTCACAATCCGCCTCCTCACAACGCCTCGCCCTTCAGCAACCGCGGCACTTCGCCGGTGAGGCCGGCGGCCTGGCGGATGAACATATTCTTCAGCGGCGGGGCGCGGTCGACGATACCGAGGCCGATATCGCGCACGGCGCGCAGCAGCGTCGACTTGTTGGAGAACAGGAAGTTCAGCGAGTTGGTCGCAACGCCCATCGCCATGGTGTCGAAGCGGCGCCAGCGCTGGTAGCGTTCGAGCACATCGGCCTGGCCAATGTCCATGCCGAGCCGCGCGGCGTCGACCACCACCTCGGCCAGCGCCGCGACATCCTTCAGCCCCATGTTGAGGCCCTGGCCGGCGATGGGGTGGATGACATGGGCGGAATCGCCGACCAGCGCCATGCGCTCGGCAATGAAGGAACGCGCCACGAAATAGGACAGCGGGAACGCGCGCGGCTTGTCGAGCGCCTTCACCTCACCGAGATGCAGGCCGAAACGCTGCTCGAGCTCGCCATGGAAATCCTCCTCGCTCAGGCCAACGATGCGCGCAGCCTCAGTGCGGCGCTCGGTCCACACCAGCGAGGAGCGCCTGCCGGTGAGCGGCAGGATCGCGAACGGGCCTGCGGGCAGAAAGTGCTCTTCGGCGCGTCCCTCGTGATCGCGCTCATGGCCGACCGTGACGACGATGCCGGATTGATCATACTCCCAGCCATGGGTGGGGATGCCGGCGCGCTCGCGCAGCCTCGACCTCGCACCATCGGCGGCGATCAGCAGGCTCGCCGCAATGACGCTGCCATCGCCGAGCGTCACGTCGATGCCATCCGCGCGCGAGTCGTAGGACGTCACCGCAGTGGCGCGGAGATCGACGCCCTCGGCTGTCGCGCGCGCCACCAGCGCATCGATCAGGCGGCGGTTCTCGATCATATGCGCGAACGGCTCGCCCGGCGCAACATCGCCGGCAAAGTTCAAAAACACCGGACGGGTGGCGTCCTCGAGCTGCGAATCCGTGACGACCATGTCGAGGATCGGCTGCGCCTCGCCCTTGACGTCGTCCCAGGCGCCGATCACCTCGAACAGCCGGCGACAGGCGGCCACGATCGCGGTGGCGCGCGGGTCGCGGCTCGGCCGTGTGCTGAGCGCGGGATCGGCGACGATGACGGGCACGTCGGGCCCGAGCCCCTGGCGCAGCGCCAGCGCCAGCGCCAGGCCCGCAAACGCGCCGCCACCAATGACAATGCTACCCTGTACCGACATACCCAAATTCCCGGCCAACGCTTCGGCTTTTCTGGGCCTTGCTAGCAGACTTGAGGTGGGCGAAACAGTGCGGTGAAACAGGGGCGGAACGGCCCAGTGTGTCATTCCGGGGCGATACGATGGAACCGCGCGAAGCGCGGCCCGGGTATCACCCGGAATCTCGCGCAATAACTTCCGGTTTTCCGGGTTCGCGCTGACGCGCACCCGGAAACACGGCAAGCAAGAAAGCACCGCATGTCCAAAGGCCTGATCGACCTCATTTCGATCCTCGACCTCGAGCAGCTCGAGGTGAATCTGTTCCGCGGCAACAGCCCGAAGACGAGCTGGCAGCGGGTGTTCGGCGGGCAGGTGATCGGGCAGGCGATGGTTGCGGCCTGCCGCACCGTCGAAGGCCGGCTGCCGCACTCGCTGCATTGCTATTTCATCCTGCCGGGCGATCCGCAGATTCCGATCATCTACCAGGTCGAGCGCCTGCGCGACGGCAGGAGCTATTCGACCCGCCGCGTCACCGCGATCCAGCACGGCAACGCGATCTTCTCGATCATGGTTTCGTTCCATGCCGAGGAGGAGGGCGTCTTCGATCACCAGGACAAGATGCCCGACGTGCCGCCGCCGGAGAAGCTCACGGCGGAGGAGGTGGCCAAGCAGCCGATGTTCCGCGAGATGCCGGAATTCATCCGCCGCTACTACGAATCCGATCGTCCGATCGAGCTGCGCCCGGTCGAGATCGGCCGCTATTTCGGCCAGAAGATCGAGGACGGCCGCATCAATGTCTGGATCAAGACAGCGGCCAAACTGCCCGACGATCCGGCGCTGCACATGTGCGCGCTGGCCTATGCGTCCGACTTCTCACTGCTGGATGCGGTCATGGCGCGTTACGGCCGCACGCTGTTCGACAAGCGCATGATGCCGGCGAGCCTCGATCACGCGATGTGGTTTCACCGCCCCTTCCACGCCGACGAATGGCTGCTCTATTCGCAGGATTCGCCGAGCGCCCAGGACGGCCGCGGATTGACCCGCGGCCTGATCTTCAAGCCCGACGGCACGCTGGTGGCGTCCGTCGCGCAGGAAGGCTCCGTGCGCGAGCGGAAGTAATTCAGAAACCGTGATTCACCGCGCCGCGATCGGCGAGCGCGAATTGCGACACGTACCAGCGGCCGTACCAGCGCAGCATCCACGGAATCGGGATGATGAAGCTCGAGGCCAAGGAGAACACGAACGTTCGCCACAGGATCTCCCAACCGCTGCCGTTGAACACAACCTCGCGCCGCGTGCCTTCGATGTTGCGGCAGATCCAGCGCATCCAGAACGCCATCACCCACGCCCAGCCGATGATGGTGATGGTGGAAATGAACAGCAGCAGGTACCAGCCGACATAGCCGACCGCACTGCCCTGAAACGAGATCGGCAGCCGCTCGCCATTCGAGGTGAGATTGGCCGCAATCCATCGGATGATCATCCAGGCGAGGAAGGCGTTGATGATCGTCGCAACGAGCGGCGCGAACGAAATGCCGGTGAGGCTGGCATAAGTCAGGAGCCCGTTAGCCATGAACACGTACCAGATGTCCATCGGCTGGCCGGCAAAGCCGAAATTCGGGCGACCCGGCACGTGGATGTGCGACGTGATCCATTTGTAGAACCAGACGGCGACCCAGGGTGCGGGGATCACCAGCAGCATGCCGATGATGAACACGATGGTGCGACCGAGCAGACCGAAAACACTGAAATCGGCCGTGAGCGGTTGGTCAGTTCCGGCGCGCATCGGCGGGCCGCCGGCGGTCGGGATCATCGGCGGCGCACCGGCGCCCCCGATCAGTCCGGGAATTTCGGCGGCCTTCTGCCAGCCGGCCATGCCCTCGGTCCACACCAGCGTGTCCGGGCGGACGACACCCTGGCTTACGAGATCGCGGAATTGCGCTTCGGGATAGGGCCCCTGCTGCTTGCCCTCGGATGCGTAGAACCAACTCGCCATGAAGCGCCCCCTCAAGTCCCAAAATACTTATGTACCGTTCGGCACGCGCAGGTTCACCGCATCCATGCCAAAAATGCATTGTGAGGGATGAACGGCCGCCCTGTACAGAGGCGACGGCCGGAGACCACCCGCGTTTTTCCCCTTCAATCTGCAACTTTTTTGTGCCATTTGCCCGGAAAGATGCCAGATTGACGCAGCGCCGGGGACATGCGGCGCGGCGTAGCCCGGGGAATAGGCCTGACCATGAAACTCGTCGTCGCGATCATCAAACCCTTCAAGCTCGATGAGGTCCGCCAGGCGCTGACGGCGATCGGCGTCCACGGCATGACCGTGACCGAAGTGAAGGGCTATGGCCGCCAGAAGGGGCACACCGAGATCTATCGCGGCGCCGAATATGTCGTGAACTTCCTGCCGAAGCTGCGGATCGAGATCGCGGTCCCGTCCGACATCGCCGACAAGGCCGTCAGCGTGATCACCGCGACGGCGCGCACCGGCCAGATCGGCGACGGCAAGATCTTCGTCACGCCGATCGACCACGCGCTGCGCATCCGCACCGGCGAAACCGACAGCGACGCGCTCTAACAATCGTCTTCTTCGATCGCACCGGGCGACGACGCCACAGGGTGCGACGCGACTTCTATGCTGGGGGAAACGACATGGCGGGATTCTTGCGCCGCGCAGCGACATTTGCTGCGCCGATTGGACTTGTGTTGACAGTTTCGCCGGCAACGCCCGCGCATGCCGCCAGCTCCGAGATCAACACCGCCGACACCGCCTGGATGATCGTCGCCACCGCCCTGGTGCTGATGATGACGATCCCGGGGCTGGCGCTGTTCTATTCCGGCATGGTGCGCAAGAAGAACGTGCTCGCAACCATGGCGCAGAGTCTCGCCGCGGTGACGCTGATCTCTATTCTCTGGGTCGCGTTCGGTTACTCGCTCTGCTTCGTCGGCGACGGTCCGTGGCTCGGCACGCTCGACCGCTGGTTTCTCGCCGGCATGACGATGGACAGCGTGAACCCCGCCGCCAAGACGATTCCGGAAGCGCTGTTCATGCTCTACCAGATGACCTTCGCCATCATCACGGTGGCGCTGGTGGCGGGCTCGGTCGCCGACCGCATGCGTTTCTCCGCCTATCTATTGTTCTCCATCGCCTGGTTCATCTTCGTCTACATTCCGCTGGCGCATTGGGTGTGGGGCGGCGGCTTCCTCGCCAGCATGGGCGTGCTGGATTTCGCCGGTGGCCTCGTGGTGCATCTGTCGGCCGGCACCGGCGGTCTCGTGGCGGCGAAGGTGATGGGACGCCGTCATGGCTACGGCATCGACAACCTCTCACCGTTCGATCTCTCGCTCGCCGTCATGGGCACGGGCCTGCTCTGGGTTGGCTGGTTCGGCTTCAACGGCGGCTCGGCGGGCGCGGCCAATGCGCGTGCCGTGATGGCGATCATCGCGACGCATCTCGCGGCCTGCTCCGGCGCGCTAACCTGGGGCGCGATCGAATGGTCGACGCGGCGCAAACCCTCGGTGCTCGGCATGATCTCCGGCGCGGTGGCAGGCCTCGGCACCATCACGCCGGCCTCGGGTTTCGTCGCGCCGTGGCACGGCATCGTCATCGGCGTGATCGCCGGGGCGGTCTGCTACTGGGCCTGCACCTGGCTGAAGCACCGCTTCAAGTACGACGACTCGCTGGACGTGTTCGGCGTCCACGGCATCGGCGGGCTGACCGGTACCCTGCTGGCCGGTGTGTTCGCGACCAGCGCCATCGGCGGCACGGCCGGCCTGCTCGAGGGCCATCCCCAGCAGCTGCTGATCCAGCTCTACGGCGTCGCCGTTACCTTTGCGTGGTCGGCGGGCGTGAGTTTCGTCCTGCTCAAGCTGGTCGCCCTGTTCGTGCCCTTGCGCGTATCTCGCGAGCACGAGCTGGAAGGGCTCGATATTTCGCAGCACGGCGAGGCCCTGCAGTAAGCCTACCCCCACCAAAGTACCGGAAGGCTGCCCGGCGCGTGAGCAACATTGTGTCGGCAGCCTGTCATGCCTGCACTTTGAGCAGGCCTGACTACGTTTTGAGCGCGACGTAATAGCGCACCGCACCGCACCACCCGTCGAGCGCGAAAACCCCCGCTTTCATAGTCCGTTAGGCAAGGCGGACGATCTGGCACGGCATTTGATTCTACGGGTCCCGGCTGTGCCCGCGTAGTGAAACTTCTCCCTCGTGGCGAACCAGTCGAGAAACGCCCGGCCACGTCCGGACCGGGCCCAAGCGGGGATAGGACCCATGAAAATTGTTATGGCGATTATCAAGCCATTCAAGCTGGAAGAAGTCCGTGACGCCCTGACCGCCATCGGCGTTCACGGTCTTACGGTGACGGAAGTCAAGGGATACGGCCGTCAGAAAGGCCACACGGAAATCTATCGCGGCGCCGAATACGCCGTGAGCTTCCTGCCCAAGATCAAGATCGAAGTCGCTGTCGCCTCCGAGCAGGTCGACAAGACCATCGACGCCATCACGTCCGCTGCGAAAACCGGACAGATCGGCGACGGCAAGATCTTCGTCATCAACCTCGACCATGCGGTTCGCATCCGCACCGGCGAGGCCGACGCCGCGGCCCTTTGATTTCGCGCTCAACCTTATCCAATCAGGAGTAAATGAAATGACGTTTAAGCGTCCCTATGGCGCGGGATTGGCGGCTCTCGCAGTCGGCATGTTCGCTGCGACCGCGGCCTACGCCGAGCCAACGGTCAACAAGGGAGACAACGCCTGGATGCTGACATCGACAGTGCTCGTGCTGTTGATGACGATCCCGGGCCTCGCGCTGTTCTATGGCGGCCTCGTCCGCTCCAAGAACATGCTCTCGGTCCTGATGCAGGTGTTCTACACCGTCTGCGTCGTCACCGTGATCTGGGCCGTGTACGGCTACAGCCTCGCCTTCACCGGCGGTTCCGACTTCATCGGCGGCTTCACCAAGGCCTTCATGATGGGCGTCACGACCGACTCGAAGGCCGCGACCTTCAGCGTCGACGCCAACATCTCGGAGCTCATCTATATGTGCTTCCAGATGACCTTTGCGGCGATCACGCCCGCCCTCATCGTCGGCGCCTTCGCCGAGCGCATGAAGTTCTCGGCGATCGCCCTGTTCATCCCGCTCTGGGTCACGCTGATCTACTTCCCGATCGCGCACATGGTCTGGTACTGGCCCGGCCCGGACATGATCCAGGATGCGGCCAAGGCACTCGCTGCGGCGGGTGATGCGGCTGCGAAGACCGCGGCGCAGGCCAAGCTCGACGAGATCAACGCCGACGCCGGCTGGATCTTCAAGAAGGGCGCGATCGACTTCGCGGGCGGCACCGTCGTTCACATCAACGCCGGTATCGCCGGCCTCGTCGGCGCGCTCCTGATCGGCAAGCGCATCGGCTACGGCAAGGAGCTGATGGCTCCGCACTCGCTGACCATGTCGATGATCGGCGCCTCGCTGCTCTGGGTCGGCTGGTTCGGCTTCAACGCCGGCTCCAACCTCGAAGCCAATGGCGGCGCTGCCCTTGCCATGACCAACTCCTTCGTCGCCACCGCGGCCGCCGCGCTGTCGTGGATGTTCGCGGAGTGGATCGTGAAGGGTCACCCGTCGGTGCTCGGCGTCATTTCCGGC
The DNA here is from genome assembly GCF_000426265.1 of Bradyrhizobium sp. Cp5.3. Lineage (NCBI taxonomy): Bacteria > Pseudomonadati > Pseudomonadota > Alphaproteobacteria > Hyphomicrobiales > Nitrobacteraceae > Bradyrhizobium > Bradyrhizobium sp. Cp5.3. The sequence goes on from NZ_AUFA01000020.1 coordinate 55,990, forward strand.
GCTGTCGCGGGCCTCGTGGCGGTCACCCCGGCGGCCGGCTACTCCGGCGTGATGGGTGCGATCGTCCTCGGCCTCGTGGTCGGCGTGGTCTGCCTGTTCTTCTGTACCGTCGTGAAGAACGCGCTCGGCTACGATGACTCCCTCGACGTGTTCGGCGTGCACTGCGTCGGCGGCATCGTCGGCGCCCTCGGCACCGGCATCCTGGTCAACCCGGCCCTGGGTGGCGCAGGCATCATGGACTACACCGCGATCCCGCCGAAGGTTGCCGATTACGACTTCGCGGCGCAGATGCTGTCCCAGACCTGGGGCGTCTGCACCACGCTGGTGTGGTCGGGCGTCGGCTCGGCGATCCTCTACAAGGTCGTCGACGTGATCGTTGGTCTGCGCACCAATGTCGAGAGCGAGCGTGAAGGCCTCGACATCACCGAGCACACCGAGCGCGCCTACAACATGTAACTCTTCTCCCGGGGCGCGATCTCCTCGGGGGTCGCGCCCAGAACTACGGTTCGGGCACATACCCGGCAATGCCCTGACCGTTGAGGGGCTCCAGCGCAAGTTGGAGCCCCTTTCTTTTTGTGCCGCGCCGCAGCGCGTCCAGCGACGAAATCGCCGTAAGTCAAATTGCAAAATGTCAAAGTCGGCGAATATCATGCTCCCCATTTGGAGCAGAGTTTCATGCGTTTGTTTCAATGCCTGGCTTTGTGCTTCCTGTCGTTTGCTCTGTCGGCGCTTGACGCCCATGCCGATAAGCGCGTCGCGCTGGTGATCGGCAACGGCGCCTACAGGAACGTTCCTACGCTGCCCAATCCGACCAACGACGCCGCCGACGTCGGGGCGGCGCTAAAGCGGGCCGGATTCGATCCTCTGGTCGCAACCGATCTCGACCAGGCCGCAATGCAGGAGGCCGTCCTTCGCTTTGCGCGCGACGCCCGCGGCGCGGACGTTGCCTTGTTCTATTACAGCGGGCACGCGCTCCAGTTTGCCGGCGTCAATTATCTCGTGCCCGTCGATGCGGTCGTCCGCGACGAGGTCGACCTGCGACGCCTGGTGCGCGCCGACGAGATCCTTGCAGACCTGCAGCAGGCGAAGAACCTGCGCATCCTCGTGCTCGATGCCTGCCGCGACAATCCATTTGCCGACGAGCTGCGCCGCAACGTAGGGCAGGGCCGCGGGGTAGCGGTGGCGCGCGGGCTGGCCAAGATGGAGAGCCCGGACGGCACGATCATCTCCTACGCTACCCAGGCCGGCCGGACCGCCGATGACGGCGACGGCCGCAATAGTCCCTATACCAGCGCGTTCCTCGAACACATCCGCGACAGGGACAACATCAATACCGTGTTTCAGACCATCAGCGCCGGCGTCTACCAGCGGACCAAAGGCACGCAGGTGCCTGAACTCTCACTGTCGTTCTTTGGCGAGTATTATTTGAACGGCAAGCCCGAGACGGCCGCGTTGGCGCCATCGGCGCCCCAGGCCGATCCCTGCGCGGATGCCGCCGATCATTGGCGTAGCGCGGAAGCGCTCGGAAGGCTTGCGGCATTCAAGGACCACCTCGTCCGCTTCCCGGCCTGCGCGTTCGCGGACCTCGCGAAAACGCGCATCGCAGCGCTGGCAAAATCCGCAGATGACGACAAGCGCACGACCGCCTTCGACGGCACCTGGATCGGCAAGGAAACCTGCGAAAGCAAACCGCCCTTTCCGGAGGGCTATTACCAGTACGCCTTGCGCATCAAGGATGGGGTCCTTCACTCCGTTTTCGGCGAGGAGGGCAAGCGCGGTTCGTCCGTCTTTGATGGAAGGATCGAGGCCGATGGCAGCGCCAGCATCACAGTCAAAGGTCTCTTTGCCGAGAATGACCCGCTGCGCCGACCCGCCGGCAGTCCCTACCAGTACAAGGTCGTCCTCGCGCTGAAGGAGGCGAGCGGAGCCGGCGTTCGCACCGAGACGCCGCGGCCGTGCCGGATGGAATTGTCGAAGCTCGCGCCGCAGAGCCCGGATGCAAACCCACCTCATGCCGATTCAAAACGGGCCACCAAGCGCGACGACAAGACGGCGGTGATCCCGCCCGAACAGCGGGAGGGTGGAAAGGCCCGTCAGACCGGGGGCGGGTTGAGCTGTTCGATGATGCGGAGCAAGTGCGCCGTAAACTGCGTCGATATCAGCGGCAATCCGAATTGCGCTTCAACCGCTTGTCCGCGGCTGGAAGCGGAGTGCATGAGCAGCGGATGCTGGCGCGGTCGCGGGTTCAGCGGCTGCGGACTGGCCAAAAGATAGCTGCCGCAGGCCTGTTGCGGGGCGATGTCTTTTTCATCCGCGCGCGCAAAAGAAAAAGATTGCCATTCGAGGCCGCCGGCGCAGAAATATCGGCCTCAACGAACAACAAAAGGGAGGTCGCCATGCGACTGGAAGGTGGATGCTATTGCGGCGAGGTGCGGTACGTCGCCGAGGGCGATCCGATGATGCAGGCGCAGTGTCATTGCCGCGAGTGCCAGTACATCTCGGGCGGCGCGCCCAACACCTTCATCGCAATGCCGGCGGCCGGCTTCACCTACATCACCGGACAGCCCAAGCAGTTCACCCGCAAGGACCTCGAACGCGCCGTCACCCGCGAATTCTGCGCCGAGTGCGGCACCCATCTGGTGACCAAGGTTCCGGGCCTCCCCGCCGCGATCCTGAAGGTCGGCACTCTGGATGAGCCCGCGCAGTTCCACCCACAAATGGCGATCTACACCTGCGACAAGCAGGAGTTCCATCAGATCCCCTCGGGCATGCCGACATTCGAGAAGCTGCCGGGTCACTAGGGAAGCTGCACTGATCACGCCCGATCAAGCGTCAGCGCGCGTCGGCCATGACGACGCGCGAAAGATCGGGATGACGATCCGTATCGGCGCAGACCGTACGCTGCACGACGGGCTCGTCCAACATCGAGCCATCGGGAACCGGCGGTCCTCGCTGAAGGGCGCATCCCATTGTTCCCGTCTAATTATTCCGGTCTGGACGGACCCGCCCGCCGATGGTTAATCGCGTCTTAACCTCGCCCTATCTATGGTGAACTGAACCGCTTCCCGCCGGCGCTTTCCGTGACCGGCAGTTCCAAGAGTGCTGGCGCCCAACGAATGGCCATGACCGCTTCATCCCGTGCGCCGCTGGGCGGTGGAAGCTCCGATTCCCAACGCTCGCCCTTCGTCCGGCTGAACGAGCTGCTGGCGCCGCATCAACCCGGCAAGCCCTTGATTTCGCTTGCCGTTGGGGAGCCGCAGCATCCGGTGCCGGACTTCGTCGGCCCGGTGCTGGCCAAGCACACCGCCGATTTCGGCCGTTACCCGATGAACCAGGGCACCGAGCCGTTCCGCCAAGCAGCGAGCGCCTGGCTATCGTCGCGCTTCAAGCTGCCGCGACCGCTCGACCCCAAGAGCGAGATTCTCGTCCTCAATGGCAGCCGCGAGGGGCTGTTCCTCGCCGCGATCGCAGCAGCGCGCTATGTCGGTCCGCGTCCCGGCAAGCCGGCCATCCTGATGCCGAACCCGTTCTATCCGGTCTATGGCGCCGGCGCCGGTGCCGCAGCCTGTGAGGCGGTCTATCTGCCGACCACCGTCGAAAACGGCTTCCTGCCTGATCTCGACGCCATCGACGAGGCGACGCTGGCGCGCACCGTGGCGTTCTATCTGGCCTCGCCCGCCAATCCGCAAGGCTCAGTCGCCAAGCCCGACTATTTCAGGCGCTTGAAACAGCTCGCCGATCGCTACGGCTTCATGATCCTCAGCGACGAGTGCTACTCGGAAATCTATACCCGCGAAGCACCGGGCAGTGCACTCGAATGCGCCGGCCCCGATTTCACCCGCGTGGCTGCGTTCCAGTCGTTGTCGAAGCGCTCGAACCTTCCGGGCCTGCGCGTCGGCTTCGCCGCTGGCGACAAGAAGTTCATCGGCATGTTCCTGGAGCTGCGCAACATCGCGGCGCCGCAGGTGCCGGTGCCGCTCCAGCACGTCGCGACCTTTGCCTACGGCGACGAGGCGCATGTCGAGGAGAACCGCAGGCTCTACCGGATCAAGTTCGATCTCGCCGACCAGATCATCGGCAATCGTTATGGCTATCGCCGGCCCGACGGCGGCTTCTGCGTCTGGCTCAACACCTCCGAACTCGGCGACGACGTGGCCGTGACCGTTAAGCTCTTCAAGGACGCCGGCGTGCGTGTGGTGCCAGGCAGCTACCTGGCGCGGCTGCAGCCTGACGGCTTCAATCCGGGCGCGGGCTTCATTCGCCTCGCGCTGGTGCAGGACGGTGAGACCACAGCCCAGGCGCTGCATCGCCTGGTCGAGACTCTGGGTTAGGCGGGGCCCATGAGCATGTCGGCAATCGAACGTGTCATTCCACTGGTCGGCCATCTGCCACCCTCGATCCGGGAGGCGCTGACGCGGCGCATGCGCGAGCTCACCGGCCTCGGCCTGATCGGATTGTCGGGCGTCGCCGCGACCGCGCTGATGACCTGGTCGGTACAAGACCCCAGCCTCAGCCACGCGACATCGCGGCCGATCCGAAACATTTTGGGCTATGCCGGCGCGATCGGCGCCGACCTCGCCATGCAGATCCTAGGGCTGGGCGCGATCATGCTGGTCCTGACCGTCGCGGTCTGGGGCTGGCGCATGCTGACCCACCGTCCTTTCGACCGCGAGGCGTTGCGGCTCGGTTCCTGGATTCTCTGCACGGTGATCGCGGCGGGCTTTGCCAGCTGCTGGCCGCATGGCGGCGCCTGGCCGCTGCCGACTGGCATCGGCGGGGTGGTCGGCGACGCGCTGGTGCGCGCGCCCGCTGTGATCTTCGGACCGCCCGGCATGATCTATCGCATGGTGCTCGGCGTCATCCTGTTCGTGGCGATGGCCGCGACCTTCCTGATCGCCTGCGGCCTCGGCGCCCGCGAGCACGACGAGGAGCTCGCATCGATCGAGGACGAAGATGCGCCGATTGAGGAGGACGAAGACCAGGATCGCGGCTCGGTGTCGCTGGGCTGGCTGTTCCATGCGCTGATGAGCACGAAGGCACGGCTCACCTGGCTGCTCGGCACCGCCTATCGCACGCTGGTCTCGAGCGGGTCCAAGGCCCGCGCCGTTAGCTTCGATCGTCAGGAGCCGAATCTCGGCGGCGGCCGCGCCGCACCCTCGATCTCGCCGCAGTCCGAGGACGAGGACTACGAGGAAGAGCACGAGGAAGAGGAGGAGGAGGAAGAAGAGGAAGAGGAGCCCGCCGCGCGCGCGCCGCGCAAGAAGGCTGCGCCGAAGGCGGCTGCGAAGAAGTCCTCCGACAAGTTCGATCTTCCCTCCGTCTCGATGCTGGCGGCGCCGAAGGCCGCCGATCGCCAGCCGCTCAGCAAGGCCGAGCTCGAGGCCAATTCGCGCGCGCTCGAAGGTGTGCTGCAGGACTTCGGCGTGCGCGGCGAGATCGTGAAGGCCAATCCGGGTCCCGTCGTCACGTTGTACGAGCTGGAGCCCGCGCCCGGTATCAAATCGTCCCGCGTGATCGGCCTGTCCGACGACATTGCCCGCTCGATGAGCGCGCTGTCGGCGCGCGTCGCCGTCGTTCCCGGCCGCAACGCCATCGGCATCGAACTGCCGAACGCGCATCGCGAAAAGGTTTACCTGCGCGAATTGCTCGTCGCGAAGGAGGCGACCGAGACGGTGGCGAAACTGCCGCTCTGCCTCGGCAAGACCATCGGCGGCGATCCCGTCATCATCGATCTCGCGCGCACGCCGCACATGCTGATCGCCGGTACCACCGGCTCCGGCAAATCGGTCGCCATCAACACCATGATCCTCAGCCTGGTCTATAGGCTGCGGCCCGATCAGTGCCGGCTGATCATGGTCGATCCGAAGATGCTCGAATTGTCCGTCTATGACGGTATTCCCCATCTGCTCACGCCCGTCGTGACCGATCCGAAGAAGGCGGTGGTCGCGCTGAAATGGGCCGTGCGCGAGATGGAAGAGCGCTACAAGAACATGGCCAAGCTCGGTGTACGCAACATCGACGGCTACAACACGCGCCTGGTCGAATTGAAGGCCAAGGGCGAAGAGCCGACGCGCACGGTGCACACCGGCTTCGACAAGGAGACCGGCAAGGCGATCTACGAGGAAGAGAAGCTCTCGCTCGAGCCGCTGCCCTACATCGTCATCATCGTCGACGAAATGGCCGACCTGATGATGGTCGCCGGCAAGGACATCGAAGGCGCGGTGCAGCGCCTCGCGCAGATGGCGCGTGCCGCCGGCTTGCATGTGATCCTCGCGACGCAGCGTCCGTCGGTCGACGTCATCACCGGCACCATCAAGGCGAACTTCCCGACACGCATCGCCTTCCAGGTCACCTCCAAGATCGACAGCCGAACCATCCTCGGCGAGATGGGCGCCGAGCAGCTGCTGGGCCAGGGCGACATGCTCTACATGGCGGGCGGCGGCCGTATCAGCCGCGTGCATGGCCCGTTCGCGTCCGACGAGGAAGTCGAGAAGGTGGTGCGTCACCTCAAGACGCAGGGACAGCCGGAATACCTCGAGGCGGTCACGGCCGAGGAGCCGACCGAGGACGAGGACGGCGCGGTGTTCGACGCCACTGGCATGGGCGCGGATGGCGGCGGCGACCTGTTCGCGCAGGCCGTCGCGATCGTCAAACGCGACCGCAAGGCCTCGACCAGCTACATCCAGCGCCGTCTGCAAATCGGCTATAACCGTGCCGCATCGCTGATGGAGCGCATGGAACTGGAAGGCATTGTCGGCCCCGCCAATCACGCCGGCAAACGCGAGATTCTGGTCGAGGAAGAAGACAGCCATATGTGAGGCAAGCCGCCTCAGAATGATATTTTCACGCAAAAACGATCTGCTTTTGCCCGAAATCACGGTAAAAGGGCGCCTTGGCATAACAGGACGATGCGTTGACCAGACATCCGGACATTCGATTCGCTGCCTCCTTCGCCGCGCGAAGCGCGCGCGTTGTCGGCGTGCTTCTCGTCACCGCCGGGATGGTGACCGCGACATCGTTTGCCCAGAACGTGCCTGTGCCGAAGCCCGCGCCGAAGGGCCGGGACGGGTCGGCTTCCGACGCACAGCGCGGGCCTGCGACGACGGGCGCGACGCAGGCGCCACCGAATCCGATCATCCCGGATCCCCGCCGCAACGTGCCGAGCAGCATCTTCCAGACTTTCGATGCGAACCAGAAGGCCCAGGCCGCCAAGGTCAGCGCCTATCTGTCCTCGCTGTCGACGCTGGTCGGGAATTTCGTCCAGGTCGGCCCCGACGGCAGCAAGACGCAAGGCGATTTCTACATCCAGAAGCCCGGCAAGATGCGCGTCGAGTACGATCCGCCGAGCCCGATCGACATCATCGCCGATGGCTCGTCGGTGGTCGTGCGCGACCGCAAGCTCGCGACCCAAGACGTCTATCCGCTGTCACAGACGCCGCTGCGCTTCCTGCTGTCGGACCGCATCGATCTGATGAAGGACACCAACGTCGTCAGCGTGACCGCGGACGATCTCTTCATCAGCGTCACCATCGAGGAGAAGCAGGCGCTGGTCGGCACCAGCCGCTTGCTGCTGATGATCGGCGCCAAGGACGGCCAGTTGAAGCAGTGGACCGTGACCGACCCGCAGGGCTACGACACCACCTTCGCGGTCTATAATCTGGATACGAGCAAGAGGCTCGATCCCAGCATGTTCAAGATCGACTTCACCAATTACGGCCCCGCGCCGGGTTAGGTGCGTAGGGTGGGCAAAGCGACGCGTGCCCACCATTCCCAAGCTCGAAAAGACGGTGGGCACGGCGCTTTGCGCCTTTGCCCACCCTACGGGAGCTTGCTAAGACGCAGTTCCCATGCGTCTTTCCCTGACAACCTGGAACATCAATTCGGTGCGGCTGCGCATCGATCTCGTCGCGAAATTCCTCAAGAGCGCGCGGCCGGACGTGCTGTGCCTGCAGGAGACCAAGTGCATCGACGACGCCTTTCCGATGAAGCGATTCAAGCGGCTCGGCTATGAGCATGTCGCGCTGAACGGGCAGAAGGGCTATCACGGCGTCGCCATCGTCTCGAAGATTCCGTTCGAGTCGAAGGATGTCCGCACCTTCTGCGACAAGGTGGATTCGCGCCATATCTCGGTGTCGTTCGGCGAAAAAGCCAACATCGCAAAGCCGCTGGTGCTGCACAATTTCTACGTCCCCGCCGGCGGCGACATTCCCGATCCCGCGCTGAATGAAAAGTTCGATCACAAGCTCCGCTTTCTCGACGAGATGAAGGCCTGCGAGCCGCTGCATCCGCGCGGTGAGGACCGCCACATCCTGGTCGGCGATCTCAACGTCGCCCCGCACGAGAACGACGTGTGGTCGCACAAGCAGCTTTTGAAGGTGGTGTCGCACACACCGGTCGAAACCGAGAAACTGCTGGCGGCACTGAATGCCGGCGAATGGATCGACGTCGCGCGCGAGCGCATCCCGATGTCGGAGAAGGTCTATACGTGGTGGAGCTACCGTTCCGCCGACTGGACCGTCGGCGACCGCGGCCGCAGGCTCGACCACATCTGGGTCTCGCGGGCACTGAAGGATGCGGTCAGCGATTTCAGTATCTTGCGCGACGCGCGGAGCTGGGAGCGGCCGTCGGACCACGTCCCGGTGACGGTGACGCTGGAGGTGTGACCTCTCGTCATCCCGGGGCGCGCCTAGCGCGAGCCCGGAATGACGAGGGGAGAGAGCTACGACGTCAGCTTCGCGCCGGCCATCAGAATGTCGCTGGCGATCTGGCTGGAGCGAACTGCAAATTCATCGCGGAGGCGGACCGCGGCGGCAGGGTCGCTCTCCAGCACGCGCTGAAACAGGCTGCGCGAGACGCGGATGACGGAGGAATGCTCAAGCGCGATCGCGCTCGACGGCCGCTTCATCGGCACCACCAGCGCGAGCTCGCCGATCAACGCGCCGGGACCTGCGATCATCTCGGCGCCGGCGCCGTCATCGACCCGAAAGGCACCGCGCTGGACCACGAAGCCGGCATCGGCGTCGTCGCCGAGATTGAACAGGACGTCGCCGCGGACGAAGTCACGCTGCTCGGAGCCGATCGCGAGCATCCGCAACGAGGCGTCTCCCAACAGGCGCAGGGTCGGGACACGCTCGAGCAGCGCTACGTCGTCGTCGATTGACATTCAGGTCCGAGGCTCAAAGGCGCGCGATTTGAAACGATTCGTGCGCCTCTGAAGCGTATCACGGCACCAGCTTGTAGCCACCGGCTTCCGTGACCAGGATTTCCGGGTTGGCCGCGTCCTTCTCGATCTTCTGGCGGAGGCGGTAGATGTGGGTTTCCAGTGTGTGGGTGGTGACGCCGGAATTGTAGCCCCAGACCTCCTGGAGCAGGGTCTCGCGCGAGACCGGCATCTGGCCGGCCCGGTAGAGGAAGCGCAGGATCGCCGTTTCCTTCTCCGTCAGCCGCACCTTGCGGGCGTTGGCGGCGGTCAGCATCTTGGAGCCGGGGCGGAAGCTGTAGGGGCCGACCGAGAACACCGCGTCCTCGCTGGCCTCGTGCTGGCGAAGCTGCGCGCGGATGCGCGCAAGCAGCACGGCAAAACGGAAGGGCTTTGCGACATAATCGTTGGCACCGGATTCCAGGCCCAGAATGGTGTCGGAGTCGGTGTCATGGCCCGTCAGCATGATGATCGGGGCCTTGAATCCGCCCTTGCGCAAGGAGCGGACCACCTCGCGGCCGTCGGTATCGGGCAGGCCGACATCCATCAGAACGAGATCGGGGGAGTTGGCCTTCGCGGCGCTGGCTCCCTTGGCGCCGGTATCGACGGCGGAAGCTTCAAATTCTTCGTGCAGCGATAATTGCTCCACCAACGTATCGCGCAGATCGGAATCGTCATCCACGATCAGGATCTTGCGGGCATTGGGCATTGGGGATCATCCTTTTGGAGTCCGGCTCGACGCGCGCGGATGCCGCGCCCAGCCGCGATGGTAAAGTTTAGGGGTCGCTGTTTTTATTGTTGTTCGTCTTGAAGTAGTGGGCTGTTACCGATTCACAAGCCAGAATTACTCTAACTCAGAATAGCAGGCCGTCTTGATGAATGTCCCGTAATGAATTCGACATCGCACGTTCGTATGAAAAATAAAGCGATTTCAATTGGTTACATCAAGAATCGTCGCGCGGGACCGCTATCGGCGATCCGCGTTAAGCCTGCCGCCGGTAATCCGCGCCGGGGTTGGCTGACGGCCGGAGAGCTGACGATTCCGGTGGCGCTGGGGCGCGGCGGCATTCTGGCCAACAAGCGTGAGGGCGATGGCGGCACCCCCAGGGGCAGCTTCCGGCCGCGGCAATTATGGTGGCGGGGCGATCGCCACAGCCGCCCGCAAACATTCCTGCCGGCGCGAAGCATCGGCGATGAGGATGCCTGGTGCGAGAACCCAAGCGACCGGCACTACAATCAGGCGGTCCGGCTCGGGCGGGAGCAGGGCGGCGACCGGCTCAAGCGGGCTGACCACCTCTACGATTTCATCATCGAGATCGATCACAACACGAAGCCTCGCATCGCCGGCCGGGGCAGCGCAGTGTTCCTGCATCTGGCCCGCGACAATTTCGGTCCGACCGCGGGTTGCGTCTCGATGACCAAGTCCGCGATGCTGCAATTGCTGCGGCGGCTGGGGCCGCGGACGAAAATCATCATCGGGTGAGGGACCATGCTCGGGAAGGACCAGATCGCCGCTGCATCGCGCGTCCTCGTCAGACATTGGCGCGACGGCACCAAGCTCGACGCGCTCGAGGCCTCCTTGCGGCCACGGAGCCGCGCCGAAGGCTACGCCGTGCAGGCCGCGCTCGAAGCAAACTCGCCCGGGAAATTGTTCGGCTGGAAGATCGCGGCAACGAGCGAGGCCGGACAGAAGCACATCAATGTCGCGGGCCCCATGGCCGGACGCATCCTGAGCGACACCGTCATCGCCGATGGCGGCACCGCATCGATGAAGGGCAACGAGATGCGCGTCGGCGAACCCGAATTCGCCTTCCGCATGGGACGCGACCTGCCGCCGCGCGCGACACCTTACAGCGTCGACGAAGTGCTTGCCGCGGTCGAGACCCTGCATCCCGCGATCGAGATTCCGGATTCGCGCTTCGCCGATTTCGTCGGCGCCGGCGAGGCCCAGCTCATCGCCGACAATGCCTGCGCGCACCTGTTCGTGCTGGGCGCATCGACCTCCGCCAATTGGCGGGCGATGGATCTCGTCGAGGAGCGGCCGCAGATCACGCTGCGCGGCCAGCATTACATCGGCCACGGCAGGAACGTGCTGGGCGATCCCCGTGTCGCGCTGGCCTGGCTTGCCAACGAGCTGCGCGAACTAGGCATCACCTTGAGGGCAGGGGAGGTGGTGACGACAGGCACGTGCCATCCGCCGCTGCCGATCCAGGCGGGCGACGAATTCGCGGCGGACTTTGGTGTGTTGGGAAGGGTGTCGGTGAGATTCGGTTCGCCCGCCACATACTCCGCCGTCATTGCGAGCGCAGCCCTTGGCATTCGCCAGGACGACGAAAACGAGTTACACAATGACTACCTATGCCCGAAGATCGCGCTCCCCACGCGGACATGCGTGGCGCCGAGCATGATGGCGGTGGCGAAATCGGCGCTCATGCCCATCGACAGATTCTCCAATCCGTTGCGCGCGGCGATCTTGGCGGTCAGCGCGAAATGCGCCGCCGGCGGCTCGTCCACCGGCGGAATGCACATCAGACCGGAAATCGTCAGCCCATAGGTGTCGCGACAGCTCGCGATGAAGGCATCGGCCTCGCCGGGCGGGACGCCGGCCTTCTGCGGCTCCTCGCCGGTGTTGATCTGAACGAAGAGCTGCGGATGCTTGTTCTGGGATTCGATTTCTTTGGCTAACGCTTGGCAAATGCTCGGACGGTCGACCGAATGGATGGCATCGAACAGCGCGACCGCTTCCTTCGCCTTGTTGGATTGCAGCGGACCGATCAGGTGCAGCGCGATATCCGGGTAACCGGATGTTAACGCCGGCCACTTGCCCTTCGCCTCCTGCACGCGATTCTCGCCGAATACGCGCTGTCCGGCGGCGATAACCGGCGTAATTGCATCCGCGGCGAAGGTCTTGGACACCGCGATCAGCGTGACCGAGGCGCGATCGCGCCGCGCTTCCTTGCAGGCGCGAGCGATTTCCGCCTCGACGACGGCGAGTGCATTTGGTGAATGCCCGGTTAGCGGGGCGGTGTTTTCGTTCATCATGAGATTTGACCCGTCGCTGATGGTGACGGAGGTAATTCCAATTTTACCGAGTTCAAGAAAGGGTTTTTGAACCCTTCGCTTTACCTTGCCCGATGGGGTGGGTAGCGAAGATGGTCAACGTCAGTCTCAACCGCAAACGAGCGAAACTCAAGCAGGTTCTCGGAATCCGGGCCCGGCTTGCGTTGCTTGCGGTGATTCTGGTCGCGCCCTTGATGCTCGAGCGTATCCGTTCGCTCGAGGAGACGCGCGTCCGGCAGATTGCGCAGGCCACTGCAGACTTCACCACGGTCGCGCGCCACAGCGCCGATGCACAGCGCGAAGTGATTTCATCGGTCGAGACCATCCTGAAATCGGAGGCCTTCATCCGCGCTTCGGCCGGCGGCATCAGCAAGAGCTGCGACGTGCTGCGCGCGAGCCTGCCGTCCAACCTTCCCTGGATCCGCACGCTTCTCATCGCGGGCGAGGACGGGCGCATCCAGTGCGCCACCAACAACATGTATGTCGGCCTCGACCTCAGCGACCGGCCCTACTTCCAGCAGGCGCAGGAAACAGGCCGCTTCGTGCTCTCTGATTTCCTGCTGTCTCGCCCGGTGCAGTCGCCGACCGTGATGGCGGTGTATCCGGTGTCGGCGCTGAGCGGCGTCCCCGATGCCGTGGTGCTCGCGACCGTGAACCTCGACTGGATGTCGAAGGTGATGAGCAATCTCGGCGGCCGCGCCGGCATTACCGCCGTGCTGGTCGACAGCACCGGTACCGTGCTGGCGGCGCCGGCGGACCAGCATAGCGCGGTCGGCCGTCCACTCGATAATATGCCTTTGATGTCCGCGATTGCCGATCGGGCCCTTCGTTCGGACCAGGACGAAGGCTCGCTGTCTTTCCTCGCCGCTGACGGCTCGCGCCGCGCGGTCAGCTTCATCCGCATCGCCGGCACCAATGCACGCCTGATCGCCAGCATCGATGAAGACAAGGTGTCCGCGGCCGTCAACCGCGACATCCGCACCGCCTATCTCCAGCTCGCGTTCGTCGTCGTGTTCGTCCTGCTCGGCGCGCTAATCGCCGCCGAGAAGCTCGTGATCAAGCCGGTCGAGATGCTCGCCGACATGGCCAAGCGTCTGGGCGAGGGCGATCTATCGGCGCGCGCCGCACGCAAGAGCTTGCCGTCCGAATTCGTGCCGCTGGCCCGTGCCTTCAACGCCATGGCCGCGCAACTGAGCCAGCGCGAGCGCGAGCTGATCGCGAGCAATGACCGGCTGACGGTGATGGCCTCGATCGACATGCTGTCGGGGCTCGCCAACCGCCGCGGCTTCCAGAGCCGGCTCGACTTCGAATGGATGCGCGCGCAGCAATATGGCAGCGATCTCGCGCTCCTGATGATCGACGTCGACCATTTCAAGCTCTTCAACGACACGTACGGCCATCTCGAAGGCGATTCGTGCCTGACCCGTCTCGGCGAGACACTGTCCGGCATCGCCGCCGACACGATGGGCTTTGCGGCACGCTATGGCGGTGAGGAATTCTGCCTGCTGCTGCCAAACACCGACGTGATGCGCGCCGTCGAGATCGGCGAACATGTGCGCGCGGCAGTGCTCAAGCTGTGCCTGCCGCACATCACCTCCAACCACATGATCGTCACCGTCTCGATCGGCGTGGCCGCAACAAAGCCCAACGAGACCCTGCGTCCCGGCGATCTGATCGAAGCAGCCGACGCCGCGCTTTACGCCGCCAAGCATCGCGGCCGCAACACCGTCGCCGAGCACGGCATCCTGCCGATCGAGGACGGTACAGCGAAAATAATGATGGCGGGTTGATCCCGCGCGCTAGCCCGCGGCCCAGGCGCGATCGAGCTCGTTTTCCGTCACCACACGATTGCGGCCGCCACCCTTGGCGAGATACAGGGCGCGGTCACAGCGCTCGATGAGATCGGCGGTCGCCTCGCCGGTCCGATACTGCGCCACGCCAATCGAGACAGTAATGTTCGGAAGGACCTCGCCGGTCGAGCGGCGGGTAATCTTGCACTCCCCGATCGCGCGCCTGATGCGCTCAGCGATCTCGGCACAGGCGGCAAGGTCGGCATCCGGCAACACCGCGATCAGCTCCTCGCCGCCATAGCGGGCCGGCAGATCCTGCTCGCGAACCTTTTCCTGCAAGACCTTTGCCATCAGGCGCAGCACCTGGTCGCCGACGCCATGGCCGAAATTGTCGTTGAAGGTCTTGAAGTGGTCGATGTCCAGCATCAGCACGCTGAGCGGCTCGCCCCATTCCGCAGTTGCCTGCGCCTTGCGCAAAAATTCGTCGAGCGCACGCCGGTTTGCCAGGCCCGTCAGCGTGTCGGTGCGGGCGCGCTCCTCCGATTTGGAGAGGGAATCGCGGATCACGTCGAGCTCGCGGGTCTTTTCGGCAAAGCCCGCCTCGAGCCGCGTCGCCCGGGTCGCGGCACGCGCCAGCTCGTTCATGAGCTGTGCGACCAATGTCCTCGGGTCGACGCCCGTCTGGCTTTGATCGGCCACGTCACTGATCACCTGCATCTGGGACCTATTGTCGGCGATCGCGGTCGCCAGAAATTCCTTGGCCGCGCCCATCAGGGCATGCAGCCGTTCGGAGGTCTCGATGGCGACGCCGCCCGCATTGGGCTCGATATAGGTCTCGAACAAATCCTGATTGGTCCGGGCGTCGAACGGACGGTTGTGGTCGATCAGGAGGTCGACGGCATTGCGCAGATCGTCATGGTCGCCGGCGAAATAATGGAACCAGACGGCGAAATTGTTCGGTGTCGGCGGAATCCGCTGTTCGACCATGCTCCGCATTGCCCGCTCGGCGATCGACGCGGCATAGTCGAAATCGAGATCGTCGAAGCTGGTGTCCATAGCGGCGGCTATTGGGGGTCCTGTGCGGCCGCAACCTCGCACCGACCCCTTAATCGCGCCCCAACGGCGGTCTCAGTAGTTATGCGGGGGTCCGCCCTGCGCATCCGCCCCGTCGCAACCCATTGACCCCTTGAGGACTTCTATGGCCTAGTCCGCCGTCTTTAGACGGCCGAACCCAAGAAAACCCAACGATTCCATGACCTCCGAACGCTACAACGCCCGCGACGCCGAACCGCGCTGGCAGCGCCAATGGGACGAGCAAGCGATCTTTGTCTCCAAGAACGACGATCCGCGGCCGAAATACTATGTGCTCGAGATGTTCCCCTACCCGTCCGGGCGGATCCATATCGGCCATGTCCGGAATTACACGCTCGGCGACGTGCTGGCTCGCTTCATGAGGGCCAAGGGGTTCAACGTGCTGCACCCGATGGGCTGGGACGCCTTCGGCCTGCCGGCCGAGAATGCGGCGATCGAGCGCAAGGTCGCACCGAAAGCCTGGACCTACGACAATATCGCCGCGATGAAGAAGCAGCTCCGTTCGATCGGGCTGTCGCTGGACTGGAGCCGCGAGATCGCGACCTGCGATCCCTCCTACTACAAGCACCAGCAGAAGATGTTCCTGGACTTCCTGCGTGCAGGGCTCGCCGAGCGCGAGAAGCGCAAGGTGAATTGGGACCCCGTCGACATGACCGTGCTCGCCAACGAGCAGGTGATCGACGGCCGTGGCTGGCGTTCGGGCGCTGTCGTCGAGCAGCGTGAGATGAACCAGTGGGTCTTCAAGATCACGAAATATTCGCAGGAGCTGCTGGAAGCACTGGACGGGCTGGACCGCTGGCCGGACAAGGTGCGGCTGATGCAGCGCAACTGGATCGGCCGCTCGGAGGGTCTGCTGGTCCGTTTCGCGCTGGACCAGGCGACGACGCCGGCCGGCGAGACCGAGCTGAAGATTTTCACGACGCGCCCGGACACGCTGTTCGGCGCAAAATTCATGGCGATCTCGGCCGATCATCCACTGGCGATCGCCGCGGCTGCGAAGAATCCGAACCTTGCGGAGTTCATCGCTGAGATCAAGAAGATCGGCACCGCGCAGGAGATCATCGACACCGCGGAGAAGCAGGGTTTTGACACCGGCATCCGCGCCGTACACCCGTTCGATCCCTCCTGGAAGCTGCCGGTCTACGTCGCCAATTTCGTGCTGATGGAATACGGCACCGGCGCGATCTTCGGCTGCCCGGCGCACGACCAGCGCGACCTCGATTTCGTCAACAAGTACAATCTCGGCAACACGCCGGTGGTGTGCCCCGAGGGCCAGGATCCCAAGACGTTCGTCATCACCGACACCGCCTATGACGGTGACGGCCGCATGATCAATTCCCGCTTCCTCGACGGCATGACCATCGCAGAAGCCAAGGAAGAGATCGCAAAGCGCCTGGAAAACGAGATGCGCGGCAACGCGGCGGTCGGCGAGCGGCAGGTCAACTTCCGCCTGCGCGACTGGGGCATCTCGCGCCAGCGCTATTGGGGCTGCCCGATTCCCGTCATCCATTGTCCGAAATGCGACGTGGTGCCGGTGCCTGATGCCGACCTGCCCGTAAAGCTGCCGGACGATGCGACTTTCGACCGTCCGGGCAACGCGCTCGACCATCATCCGACCTGGAAGCACGTCACCTGCCCGCAATGCGGCGGCAAGGCTAGCCGCGAAACCGATACCATGGACACGTTCGTGGATTCGTCCTGGTACTTCGCGCGCTTCACCGATCCCTGGAACGAGAACGCGCCGACGACGCCGGCGGTCGCCAACCGGATGATGCCGGTCGACCAGTATATCGGCGGCGTCGAGCACGCGATCCTGCATCTGCTCTACAGCCGCTTCTTCGTGCGCGCGATGAAGGCAACTGGCCACATCGCGATGGACGAGCCGTTCGCCGGCATGTTCACGCAGGGCATGGTGGTGCACGAGACCTACCAGAAGGCCGACGGCACCTACGTGCAGCCGGCCGAGGTGAAGATCGAGGGCGTAGGCAATGGCCGCCATGCCACGCTGCTCGCGAGCGGCGAAGCCATCCAGATCGGCGCCATCGAGAAGATGTCGAAGTCGAAGAAGAACACGGTCGACCCCGACGACATCATCGACACCTACGGCGCCGACGTTGCACGCTGGTTCATGCTGTCGGACTCCCCGCCGGACCGCGACGTGATCTGGAGCGACGAGCGCGTCCAGGGCGCCTCGCGCTTCCTGCAGCGATTGTGGCGGCTGGTGAGTGAATCGGCCGAGGCCGGGAAGGCGGCGCCGGCGGCGCGGCCGGCGAGCTTCGGCCCCGACGCGACCGGCTTACGGAAGGCGGCCCATGGCGCGCTGGACAAGGTCACCACCGGAATTGAGCGGCTGCACTTCAACGTCTGCCTCGCCCATATCCGCGAATTCGCCAATGCGCTGTCGGAGGTGCTGCAGCGCCCCGGCGGGCCCGCCCCCGACCTCGCCTGGGCGATTCGGGAGGCCGGCCAGATCCTTGTCCAGCTGTTCTCCCCGATGATGCCGCATCTGGCCGAGGAGTGCTGGCAGGTGCTGGGCCTGACGGGGCTGGTTTCCGAGGCCAATTGGCCGCAAATCGAACGCGATTTGCTGGTTGAAGACGCCGTGACCCTGGTGGTCCAGGTCAACGGCAAGAAGCGAGGTGAGGTCACAGTTGCAACAGCGGCCCAGAATCCGGAAATCGAGGCTGCCGTTTTGGCCCTCGATGCGGTAAAGCTGGCGCTGGACGGCAAGCCCGTCCGCAAGGTGATCATCGTCCCCAAGAGGATCGTGAATGTTGTCGGCTAGGATCCGCATCGCAGCACGCTTGCTGGCGGTCGCCGCTCTCGCGGCGCTCACGGCCGGCTGCTTCCGGCCGATGTATGCCGAGCATACCGACGGCACCCCCGACCTGCGCGAAAAGCTGATGGGGGTCGAGCTCCCGCCGATCGACAAGCCGAATGCCTCCCGTGAGGCGCGCGTCGGGGTCGAGGTTCGCAACGCGCTGGCGTTCAAGCTCTACGGTACGGCCACGGGCATGCCGCCGACCCACCGCCTGATGATCCGCTTCACGTCCAGCCGCTCGTCCCTGATCATCGATCCCAATACGGGCCTGCCGAGCAGCGAGAATTACGGCATCGACGCCCAGTACAATCTGATCGAGATCGTAACCAACAAGTCGGTGATGACCGGCACGACGTTCTCGCGCGTGTCCTATGACATGCCCGGCTCCTACCAGCGCTTCTCCCGCACCCGGGCGTACCGTGACGCCGAGGATCGCGCGGCCCAGGAGATCGCCGACAACATCTCGACCCGGCTCGCCTCGTTCTTTACGGCGGGCACTTAAGCCACCCCTGTCATTCCGGGGCGCCCGACTTGTCCGCCGAAGGGCGAAGGCGGAAGGGCGAACCCGGCATCTCGATCCATTACCTCCGGATTCCGGGTTCGCCGATACGCGCCCCGGAATGACGAGTCCTAGGCAAGATGGTCGCGCTACGCGGAAAAGAGATCGACGCCTTTCTCGCCCGCCCCGATGCGGGCCGGCCGATCATCCTGCTCTATGGTCCTGACGCCGGCCTCGTGCGTGAGCGCGCCGACGCACTGATTGCCTCGGCCGTCGACGACCCCAACGACCCCTTCTCGATGGTGAAGCTCGATGGTGACGAGCTTTCCGCCGAGCCGTCGCGTCTGGTCGATGAAGCCATGACCGTCCCGCTGTTCGGCGGCCGCCGCGCCATCCGCGTGCGCGCGGGCTCGCGCAGCTTTGCCAGCGGTATCGACACGCTGGCCGAGATGCAGGTCAGGGATTGCCGCATCGTGATCGAGGCCGGCGAGTTGCGCCCGGAATCGCCGCTGCGGAAAGCGTGCGAGCGCGCCAAGACGGCGGTGGCGATCGGCTGCTACCCCGACACCGAACGCGACCTCGCAAAACTGATGGAGGACGAGCTTCGCATCGCGAACCTGCGCATCGCGCAGGACGCCCGCGCCGCGCTGATGTCCTTCCTCGGCGGCGACCGCCAGGCCTCGCGCAACGAGCTGCGCAAGCTGACGCTCTATGCGCACGGCAGAGGCGAGATCACGCTGGATGATGTCATGGCCGTGGTCGCCGACGCCTCCGAGCTGAAGCTCGATCCGATCGTCGACGGCGCCTTCGCCGGCCGGCCGGACATCGTTGAGAGCGAGTTCGCCAAGGCCATGATCGCCGGCACCTATCCCGGCGTGATCATCTCCGCGGCGCAGCGCCAGGCCGCATGGCTGCACAAATCCGCGCTGACGATCGCCGACGGCACGCCCGCCTCGGCCGTGCTCGACGGCGGATTCCCGCGCCTGCATTTTTCGCGAAAGCCCGCGGTTGAAGCGGCGCTACGCAATTTCAGCGTGGCCCGTCTTGCCACCATCATCGAGCAGCTCGCGACCGCCGCGCTCGACACCCGGAAGCAATCGGCCCTCGCCGCCGCGATCGCGCAGCGCACGCTGATGGCGATTGCCGCGAACGCAAAGCGGCGGGGTTAGGACCCACTTCATCCGCGCGTCATTCCGAGCGAAGCGCCGCAATCCAGAGTCCCTCCGCGGAAAGATTCTGGATTGCTTCGCTGCGCTCGCAACGACGATGTGTGGGGATGTCAGTTCCTCATCCTGAGAAGCGCGGCACGCGCGTCTCGAAGGATGAAGGCCCGGCCGGTGGCCCTCGCCCTTCGAGGCGCCGCTTCGCGGCTCCTCAGGGTGAGGGTGATAGAGGGCACATGAATGCTCGACAAAACGCTGTCATTTCGGGGCTCGCCGTCAGGCGAGAACCCGGAATGAGGATGCGGAGTTAGAGATTGCCCTTCGCCAGCCGCCGCATCACCTCATCGAGCTGCTCGAGGTTGCGGTAGTTGATCTGCACCGCGCCGCCGGGGTCGCGGTGAGTCACGGTGACCTTGAGCCCGAGCGCATCGCTGACGCGCCTTTCCAGATCGATCGTATCGGGGTCCTTCTCCTTGGACCCGGCGCGCGCCTTTTGCGGCTTGCGCTCCGGAACGCCCTCCTCATGCGCGAGCGCTTCGGCCTGGCGGACGTTGAGGCCCTCCTCGACGATGCGCTTGGCAGCGGCGAGCGGATCGGGCACGCCAATCAGCGCGCGAGCGTGACCCGCCGTCAGCTCACCGTTCGCGATGAAGGCCTGCACCTCGGCCGGTAGCTTTGTGAGCCGCATCATGTTGGCGACATGGCTGCGGCTCTTGCCGACAGCTTTGGCGATGTCGTCCTGGTTGCGTTTGAACTCGTTGGCGAGCGCGTGATAGCCCTGCGCCTCTTCCATCGGGTTGAGGTCTTCGCGCTGCACGTTCTCGATGATCGCGAATTCCAGCGCATCGCTGTCGCTGATGTCGACCGGCACGATCGGCACTTCGTGCAGGCCGGCAAGTTGCGAAGCGCGCCAGCGTCGTTCGCCGGCGATGATCTCGAAGCGGTCCTGCGTGCCCTTCACGGGGCGCACCACGATCGGCTGGATCACGCCGTGCTGCTTGATGGAGTCGCTGAGCTCCTTGAGCTCGGCTTCCGAAAAGGTGCGACGCGGATTGCGCGGATTGGGCTTGAGGAATTCGATCGGCACCTTGCGCTGCGTGCGCGGACGCTCGACATGCGCCGCCTCGCCGCCGACGTCACCGATCAGACTTGCAAGACCCCGGCCCAGTCGCGAACGCGCTTCGTCGGCCATCGCCAGCTCCCTTGGATTCACTTGGCAGCACTCCAGAACTGAATTTCAGATTCCCGATCGTGGGGTGAGCAAAGGCGCGAAGCGCCGTGCCCACCATCTGTCGCTCGGATGATTGCGGTGGGCACGCTTCGCTTTGCCCACCCTACGGCATCGTCAATGCGTGGTGCGCAGCTCGCGCTCGCGCTGGATCACTTCGGTGGCAAGCCGCAAGTAGGCTTCGCTACCGACGCATTTGAGATCGTAGACCAGCACCGGCTTGCCGTAGGACGGCGCTTCCGAGATGCGCACGTTGCGTGGGATCATGGTCTTGTAGACCTTCTCGCCCATGAACTGGCGGACGTCGGCGACGACCTGGTTCGACAGGTTGTTGCGCGAGTCGAACATGGTCAGCACGATGCCGTGAATCGACAGGTTCGGATTGAGCGTCGAGCGCACCTGCTCGACCGTCTGCAGCAATTGCGACAGACCTTCGAGCGCGAAGAACTCGCACTGCAACGGCACCAGGATCGCGTCCGACGCGGCCATCGCATTCACCGTGAGCAAGTTGAGCGAGGGCGGGCAGTCGATCAGCACGTAGGTGTAGTCGGCGTCCGGCGAGACGTTGTTGTTGAGCGAGCCGATTGCATCACGCAGCTTGAAGGCGCGGCCGGGCGTGTGGCCGAGCTCGAGCTCGAGGCCGGAGAGGTCCATGGTCGAGGGCGCGATGTACAGCCGGGGCACGGCCGTTGCAACCACCGCTTCGCGCAAATTGGCTTCGCCGACGAGCACGTCGTAGGTCGAGCAGGAGCGGTTGCGGCGATCGATGCCGAGGCCGGTCGAGGCGTTGCCCTGCGGATCGAGATCGACGATCAGGACGCGTTCGCCAATCGCCGCGAGCGCCGTGCCGAGATTGATCGCTGTGGTTGTTTTTCCCACGCCGCCCTTCTGATTCGCGAGCGCCAGGATGCGCGGGTGGCCCTGCGGGACCATGTCGGTCTGTTCTTGCTGCGGTTCGTCAATGATGGTCATCGAAATTCCCCACTCAACCCCTGGACGCCTCAGCCGCGCCGTTCGACGGACGTCAGCTCCACGATCCAACCGTCACCTGTACGGCTTTGATGGAGCTGAGGCTGAATATTCCAATATTTAGCGGCTTCGGTCAATTCAGCCTCTACATCTTGACCCTTGAGAAATAGCGCCTTTGCGCCGTTGCGCATCAGCGGCTCCGCAAAGCCGATGAGTTGATGTAGCGGAGCCAGCGCGCGGGCGGTGACGCAATCGACGGGGCCAGTGATTCTATCCACATTATCCCCGATCTCAGCGAGATGTACGACTCCCGGCGAGGCCGTGATTCGAATTGCTTCGCGCAGGAACGCCGCTTTCTTGGCGATTCGCTCGACGAGGTGGACGCTCGCCCCCGCCGTCCCGGCCAGGGCGCAGGCCAGGACGACACCGGGAAAGCCGCCACCGCTGCCGAGGTCTGCCCAGCGTTTGGCCGACGGTGCAAGGCTCACCAACTGAAGCGAATCGGCGATGTGCCGGGTCCAGAGATGCGGCAGGGTCGAGGGCGCGACCAGATTGGTCTTGGCCTGCCACTCTCGGAGCAGCGTGATGTAGCGATCGAGCCGGTCTTCCGTTTCACGTGAAACGGGTGCGAGCTTCAGCGCCGCGGCTTTGTCGGCGGCGAGGGCCGAGTCCAGCGACTTGTCGCTCGCGTTCGCCCTATCGATTTTATGGCCGGTCGGAGCTGGTCCGGATCGCTGACCGGCGCCCTCGCCTGCTTCTGGTCGCCGTGGTGAAGATCTGCCGCCCGCCGGCCCGCGCTGTTTCACGTGAAACGCCTATGCGATTGCTTTCGAGGACTTGCGCGCCTCGCGCCGGAGATAGGCCGCGAGAATGCCCAGCGCCGCTGGCGTCATCCCGTCGATGCGGCCAGCCTGACCGACGGTGAATGGCCGGGCCTTCTCAAGCTTGGCGCGTACCTCATTGGAAAGACCCGGCACGAGTTGGTAGTCGACCTCGGACAGCACCAGCCCTTCGTCTCGCCGGAAGGCTTCGACGTCGGCGCTCTGGCGTTCCAGATAGACGTCGTACTTGGCGTCGATCTCGAGATGGGTGGCGATGACGGGATCGACGGCCGCCAGCTCCGGCCAGATTGCGCGGACTTGGCTCCAGCCGACTTCCGGATACGCCATCAGCTCGAAGGCCGAACGGCGCTGGCCGTCCCTGTTCAAGGACAGCCCGTGCTTGATCGCTTCGTTCGGGGTGATTGTCAGGGACTTCGACAGCGTCCGTGCGGCATTCAAGGCGTCCATCTTGGCGCGATGATGCTGGGTCCGGGCATTCCCGACACATCCCAGGGCGATCCCCTTCTCGGTCAGGCGCTGGTCGGCATTGTCCGCCCGCAGCGTCAGCCGGTACTCGGCGCGCGAGGTGAACATCCGATAGGGTTCATTGATCCCGCGGGTGACGAGGTCGTCGATCATCACGCCGAGATAGCCGTCCGCCCGGTCGAACACTGTCAGCGCGGCGCTGCTGGCGGCCAGCGCAGCGTTCACCCCAGCCACGATACCCTGGCCGGCAGCTTCCTCATATCCCGTGGTGCCGTTGATCTGGCCGGCCAGGAATAAGCCACGGACCCGCTTGGTCTGGAGGGTCGGATCCAGCTCGCGCGGATCAATGTGGTCGTATTCGATGGCATAGCCGGGCCGGACCATCTTCACCCGCTCCAGGCCGGGAATACTGGCCAGGATCGCGAGCTGAACCTCCTCCGGCAGCGAGGTCGAGATGCCGTTGGGATAGACCGTGCTGTCGTCGAGCCCCTCCGGCTCCAGGAAGATCTGGTGACCATCGCGGTCGCCGAACCTGACGATCTTGTCCTCGATCGAGGGACAATAGCGCGGTCCGGTGCTCTTGATCTGACCGGAGTACATCGGCGAGCGATGGACATTGGCCCGGATCACCTCATGGGTCGCAAACGTGGTCCGGGTGATCCCGCACTGGATCTGCGGGGTCGTGATCCGCTCCGTCAGCACCGAGAACGGCTCAGGCGGCTCGTCCCCCGGCTGCATTTCGACCGCGGACCAGTCGATTGTCGTGCCGTCCAGGCGTGGCGGCGTCCCGGTCTTCAATCGTCCGAGGGTGAAGCCGGCGCGCTCAAAAGAGTTCGACAGACCCATCGCTGGGGCCTCTCCGACCCGCCCGGCCGGCCAGTTCTTCTCACCGAGATGGATCAGACCGCGCAGGAAGGTGCCGGTTGTGATGACGATGGCCCCTGCCCGGAAGGTCCGGCCATCGGCGAGCCGAAGCCCGGTCACTCGGCCATCGCCCATGATCAGCTCGTCGGCCTCGCCCTCAATAACCGAAAGACCTTCAGTCTCCTGGATCGCGGACTGCATGGCCGCGGCATAGAGCTTCCGGTCAGCCTGGGCGCGCGGACCACGGACAGCGGGACCCTTCCGGCGATTGAGGACCCGGAACTGGATCCCGCCAGCATCGGCCACTCGCCCCATCAGACCGTCAAGGGCATCGACCTCGCGGACCAAATGGCCCTTGCCGAGACCGCCGATGGCGGGATTACAGGACATCGCGCCGACGGTCGAAAACCGATGCGTGACCAGAGCGGTCGCCGCACCCATACGAGCTGCCGCAGCCGCGGCTTCACAGCCGGCATGGCCGCCGCCAATCACGATGACGTCGAAGCTCTCTCGCTCTGTTCGCATGGGCGGACTTCTAACTCAGGGAGCAAAAAGCCGGAAGTGGAAACTCGGTGCGCCGGTTGTTTCACGTGAAACAGGGGCACACCGGCGCCTCGCATTTTTCACAAAACAACCCCATGCACAGTAGGGCGTCGTCCTGACGAACGTGTTTCACGTGAAACACCATGGGCCTGCGCTTCGACTGTTTCACGTGAAACACGAAGCAGTGGAACAAGCGATAGTTCTACAATGAAGAACTAGCGCTACTTTCCGATACAGAATTTCTGGAAGATGGCCCCGAGGACGTCCTCAACGTCGACCCGGCCCAACAGGCGACCCAGCGCGTAAGCCGCGGCGCGGAGTTCTTCGGCTACCAATTCTTCACCATGTTTGGCAAAATCCAGACTGCGTTGCAAGCAGTCCGCCGCCTGCCGCAACAAGTCGCGTTGACGCGCCCGAGTGACCAGCGCGCCCTCGCCGGTTCCGAAAAACTCGGCGGCGAATCCGACGAGCACTTCGATCAGCTCGGCCAGACCGTCGCCGTGTCGCGCCGATATCGCAAACACCCTGTCCGCCGTGGCCTCCGCGGCCGAAGCCTCCTGGCCAAGATCGATCTTGTTGCGCACTATCCAGACCGGCGTGCTTCCGGCCGGCCGCGCATCCACATCCGCGCCAGGGCCGGTCAGCCACAGCACAAGATCCGCATCGGCCGCGCGGGCCCTCGCCCGACGCACACCCTCCTGCTCGACCGGATCTTCGGTCTCGCGAATGCCAGCAGTGTCGATCACCGTGACCGGATAGCCGTCGAGGTCGAGCTGCACCTCGATGATGTCGCGCGTGGTGCCGGCGTGCGGCGAGACGATCGCGACCTCTCGCCGCGCGAGCTGATTGATCAGCGTCGACTTGCCGACATTCGGCGGACCGGCGATGGCGACCACGAGGCCCTCGCGCAGACGTTCAGCATGTCCCTGTGCCGCAAGCACTTTTGTGATTTCGCCATGCAGCGCACCGATCGCCTTGAGCGCTGGCGCCATCAATTCCGCTGGCACATCACCTTCATCAGAGAAGTCGATCGCGGCCTCGATCAGCGCGGAAGCCTCGATGATGCGCTCGCGCCAGTCGCGTGCCCGGTCACCGAGCAGACCCTGCAACTGCCGCAATGCCTGTCGTCGCTGCCGGTCGGTATCGGCATGGATGAGATCGTCCAGGCCCTCGGCCTCGGTGAGATCGAGCTTGCCGTTCTCGAAGGAGCGCCGGGTGAACTCGCCGGGCTCGGCCGCCCGTGTATTCGGAATCGCGGAAATAGCCGTGAAGACGGCCGACAGCACCGCGCGTCCGCCATGGACGTGAAATTCGGCGACGTCCTCGCCGGTCGCACTCGCCGGACCCGGAAACCAGAGCACGACCGCATCGTCGATCGGCTGGCCTTCCGCGTTACGCAGCAGCCTGCGACTCGCCAGCCTAGGTAACGGCAGCTTGCCCGCGAGCGCCGTCAACACCTGGCCAGCCTGCGATCCCGAGACGCGCACTACGGCGATGGCACCCGGCGGCCGGCCCGACGACAATGCAAAGATGGTCTGATCTCGCGGATGCATGGCCTATTTGTCCGGCTGACGACGAAAAGGCAAACCCGCTTTGATCGCAACTTGGCTCTGTTCGCTGCCGCGTTTCCCAAAAGCAAATACTTTATGCTGCGACGCAATATAAACCGCGGTGATTTTGCTGCAAAAGTTCCACCTGCTCGATCTTCCGACAAACCGAAACGCAAATAATATCTAATTATTTCAATATCTTATATGGACGATTCCCAAGATTTGCGGAACCCGCCATGCTGCACTTGACCGCAGCAAAGCCGCACAAAAGAAAAGGGCGCCCAAAGGCGCCCCTTTCGATTTCTGACCGCCTGCAGTGGCTCAGGTGTTCATCGAATCGAAGAACTCGGCGTTGCTCTTGGTCGAGCGCAGCTTGTCGAGCAGGAAGTCGATCGCATCCATCGTGCCCATCGGGTTCAGGATGCGGCGGAGCACGTACATCTTCTTCAGCACCTGCGGATCGGTGATGAGCTCCTCCTTGCGGGTGCCGGAGCGCGAAATGTCGATCGCCGGGAATGTGCGCTTGTCCGAGACCTTGCGGTCGAGGATCAGTTCGGAGTTACCGGTGCCCTTGAACTCTTCGAAGATGACTTCGTCCATGCGGCTGCCGGTATCGACCAGCGCGGTCGCGATGATGGTCAGCGAGCCGCCCTCCTCGATGTTACGGGCGGCACCGAAGAAGCGCTTCGGCCGCTGCAGCGCGTTGGCGTCAACACCGCCGGTGAGCACCTTGCCGGATGACGGCACCACGGTGTTGTAGGCGCGGCCCAAACGCGTGATCGAGTCCAGCAGGATCACGACGTCGCGGCCGTGCTCGACCAGGCGTTTTGCTTTTTCAATCACCATCTCGGCGACCTGGACGTGACGCACGGCCGGCTCGTCGAAGGTCGATGACACGACCTCGCCCTTCACCGAGCGCTGCATGTCCGTGACTTCTTCCGGACGCTCGTCGATCAGCAGCACGATCAGATAGCAATCCGGGTGATTCGCGGTGATCGAGTGCGCGATGTTCTGCATCAGCACGGTTTTACCGGTGCGTGGCGGCGCGACGATCAGCGCGCGCTGGCCCTTGCCGATCGGCGCGACGATGTCGATCACGCGCGCGGACAGGTCTTTTCGCGTGGGATCGTCGATCTCCATGCGGAAGCGCTGATTCGGGAACAGCGGCGTGAGGTTGTCGAAATTGACCTTGTGCTTGGCCTTTTCCGGATCCTCGAAGTTCAGCGTGTTGACCTTGAGCAGCGCGAAGTAGCGTTCGCCTTCCTTCGGGCTGCGGATGTGGCCCTCGATGGTGTCGCCGGTGCGCAGGCCGAAACGGCGGATCTGCGAGGGCGAAACGTAGATGTCGTCAGGGCCGGGTAGATAGTTGGCGTCCGGCGAGCGCAGGAAGCCGAAGCCGTCGGAGAGCACCTCGACGACGCCCTCGCCGACGATGTCGGTTTCGGCCAGCGAGAGCTGCTTGAGGATGGCGAACAGCAGCTCCTGCTTGCGCATGGTGCTGGCGTTCTCGACCCCGTTCTCTTCCGCGAACGAGACGAGCTCGGCCGGGGTCTTGGACTTGAGGTCTTGGAGTTTAATTTCCCGCATTGGGGTGGTCCTGTAGGGTAAACCTTGGAAGGGGGGTGCGAGGAGGCTCAGAAATGCGGACGAGCAGGAGCAGGTAAGGTCCGCAGGTCTAGCAAGGTGAGTGCCGGGGGGCTTCAAACCTGATGCGGTGTCCGGCCTTCAAAAGCTCGGACACAACCACATCCGCCTGCGTTGGGTGGGATTTCAATAATATAGAAAATCACTTCCCACTCCGCAAGCTGAAGCGCTGAGCGCTCAACAACGATCGCTGCCTAGAACGGCTTCACGATCACCATGATCACGATGAAAATCATCAGAACGGTCGGTACCTCGTTGATAATCCGATAGAATTTCTGGGAACGCGGGCGCCGGTCGGCGGCGAAGTCCTTCAGCCAGCGTGAAAAAAAGCCGTGAACCGCGGACAGCACCAACACCAGTGCCAGTTTTACGTGCAACCAGCCGAAGGTGAACCAATGGCCGGACCACGCCAGATAGAGCCCGGCGAGCCAGGTGACGATCATGGCGGGGTTGATGATCGCCTTGAGCAGCCGGCGCTCCATCACCTTGAAGGTTTCCGACTGCTTCGAGCCGATCTCGGCCTCACAGTGATAGACGAACAGTCGCGGCAGGTAGAGCATGCCCGCCATCCAGGAGATGACGGCGATCACGTGCAGCGCCTTGATCCAGAGATAGAGATCTTCAAACATTTCCAGCGTCCGAATTTGCGCCCAGCGTTCCGATCGCTGGGGATAGTAAGAACTCGTTAAGTTCTTCCAGCGCACACATATCCGTCCGTAGCGCTCCCCTCAAATCTAGAATCTTAGATTCTTAAAGGTTTGAGTCTTAGTGACCGTGGATTGGACTCACGCAACACCATCCGCCGCTTCACGGGCGCTTGTTCACATCCATCAACATATCCTGCGCGGGACCGGCCGATCCGGATAAGCCGTCCACGATCAAGGACTTGCGCTAGCGTGTCGGCAGCTTATCAAGGGGCTTGTCCGCGCAATCCCGCTTCACGGTCATGCAGGCGTCCAACTTGTTCTTTCGGGCACTGGTGTGAAGAAACTTGGCCGTTGTCCCGCCCCTGGTGTCGCACATCCCTTTCCGAGGGGTTAAGCTCCACAGAAATCCACAAATCGCCCCATCGAAATTCAAAGAGTTTCTGTGCCGACCTCGAACAATTATTTCCATCTGCACCTCGTCTCCGACTCCACCGGTGAAACGCTGATCACCGTGGCACGCGCGGTCGCGGCCCAATACGCCAATGTGACGCCGGTCGAGCATGTCTATCCGCTGGTGCGCAGCCAGAAGCAGCTCGACCGCGTGCTCGACGAGATCGAGGAAGCGCCCGGAATCGTGCTGTTCACGCTGCTCGAGAAAGATCTGGTCTCGCGGCTCGAGAACAAGTGCAAAGAGATCAACGTTCCGAGCCTGTCGATCATCGGCCCGGTGATGCAGCTGTTCGAAGCTTACCTCGGTGCTGCGACCACCGGCCGCGTCGGCGCCCAGCACGTGCTCAACGCCGAATATTTCAAGCGCATCGACGCGCTGAACTACACCATGATGCATGACGACGGTCAGCACGTCGAAGGTCTTGAGGAGGCCGACGTCGTCCTGGTCGGCGTGTCCCGCACCTCGAAGACGCCGACGTCGATCTATCTCGCCAATCGCGGCATTCGCACCGCCAACGTGCCGCTGGTGCCGGGCATCCCGGTGCCGGATCAGTTGGGAACGCTGACACGGCCGCTCGTCGTCAGCCTGCATGCGACACCGGAACGATTGATCCAGGTGCGCCAGAACCGCCTGCTGTCCATGGGCGCCAATTCCGGCAGTGACACCTACACCGACCGGCAGGCGGTCGCCGACGAAGTCGCGTTCGCCCGCAAGCTCAGCGCGAAACACGATTGGCCGCTGCTCGATGTCACGCGGCGGTCGATCGAGGAAACCGCCGCGGCGATCATGAAGCTCTACTCCGACCGGCAACGCAACCGGCCTTCGGAATAGGTTTTCGGCCATGGCTCTCTGGCGCGGCGAATCTCCCTTGATCCTGGCGTCGCAAAGCAGCGCGCGCAAAATGCTGCTGGCCAATGCCGGGCTGGATTTTCAGGCGATTGTGGCCGACATCGACGAGCGCGGCGTGCAGGCGGCGTCGAGCCTTGCAAATCCGCGCGAGATCGCGTTGCTGCTCGCGCGCGAAAAGGCCAAGACGGTCTCGGTGAATCATCCGGGCGCCTATGTGATCGGGGCCGATCAGACGCTGGCGCTGGGCGAGCGTCTCTTCAACAAGCCCGTAGGCCGTGCCCAGGCCAGGGCGCAACTGCGCGATCTCGCCGGCCTTAGCCATGAGCTGAATTCCGCCTTGGCCGTGGCTCATGATGGGCAGATTGTCTTCGAACATGTGTCGGTCGCGCACATGACCATGCGGCAGATGAGCGAGGCCGAGCTCACGGCCTATCTGGACGCGGCCGGCGAGGCCGTCACCTCCAGCGTCGGCGCCTATCAGCTCGAAGGCCTGGGGATCCATCTGTTCGAGCGGATCGAGGGCGACCATTTCACCATTCTCGGCCTGCCGCTCCTGCCTCTGCTTGCGTTCCTGCGGCGCGAACGGCTAGTTGCGGTGTGAATGGCAGAGATGGTTTTGGGCTGATGCGGATCCTCGGACTGACCGGCTCGATCGGGATGGGAAAATCCACCACCGCGAAATTGTTCGCGGAGGCTGGCGTTCCCGTCTACGACGCCGATGCCGCCGTCCATCAATTATATGAGGGCGAGGCGGCGCCGGCGATCGAGGCGGCCTTCCCCGGCACCACGGCGGGCGGCAAGGTCGACCGGACCAAACTGTCCGCGCGTGTGGTGCACGATCCCGCCGCCATCAAGCAGCTCGAGCAGATCGTTCACCCAATGCTCGGTGTCTCCCGGCAGAAATTCTTTGCCGATGCGGAGGCCGCCAAGGCGCCGGTCGTGGTGTTGGACATTCCGCTGCTGTTCGAAACCGGCGGCGAGAAAAGGGTCGATGCCGTGGTCGTGGTGTCGACCTCGCCGGAACTTCAGCGCGAGCGCGTGCTCGCCCGCGGCACGATGGACGAGGCCAAGCTCGACGCCATCATCGCCAAGCAGACGCCCGACGCCGAGAAGCGCAAGCGTGCTGATTTCATCGTGGATACGTCCCACGGACTTGAGCCGGTGCGCGCCCAGATCAGGGACATTCTGGCCGAGGTCGTTAAGATGCCCCAGCGGCGAAGCTGATTCGCCGTTTCAATCGGCCTCTCAGATCTCTTGAATTATGCGCGAAATCGTCCTCGACACTGAAACCACCGGCCTCGATCCCCTCCGTGGCGATCGCCTGGTCGAAGTCGGCTGCGTCGAGATCTTCAACCGCATGCCGACGGGCCAGACATTCCACCGCTATATCAATCCCGAAAGGGATATGCCGGCGGAGGCCTTCGCGGTGCACGGACTGTCGGGCGAATTTCTCGCGACCAAGCCGCTGTTTCACGAGGTCGTCGACGAGTTTCTGGAATTCATCGGCGATGCGCCGCTGGTGATCCACAACGCCTCGTTCGACATCAGCTTCATCAATGCCGAACTCGACCGGATCAAGCGCGTGGCGATTCCACGCGACCGGCTGGTGGATACGCTTCTGCTGGCGCGGCGCAAGCATCCCGGCGTGTCCAACCGGCTCGACGATCTCTGCTCGCGCTATGCGATCGACAATTCCCACCGCACCAAGCACGGCGCGTTGCTAGACGCCGAGCTGCTCGCCGAAGTCTATGTCGATCTGATCGGGGCGCGGCAGTCGCAGCTTATCCTGGCCTCGGAGAACGAGGAGATTCGCGTCAGTGCGGCCGGCGAAGCGCCACGGCGGCAGCGGCCGACGCCGCTTGCAGCACGGATTTCCGACGCCGAGCGCGAGGCCCACCGGACCTTCATTGCCACGCTCGGCGACATGGCGATCTGGAACGAGTTCCTGCCTGCTCCAGCTGCCGGTCCGGCTGGTTAGGCCTGACCACTCTGAGCGGCCATCTGCCGCTCCATGTTCTGGCGGTAGAGGCCGACGAAGTCGACCGGATCCAGCATCAGGGGCGGGAACCCACCGTCGCGTACCGCCGTGGCGATGATCTCGCGGGCGAACGGGAACAGCAGGCGCGGGCACTCGATCATCACCAGCGGATGCAGGTTTTCCTGCGGCACGTTGACGATCCGGAACACGCCGGCATAGGCGAGCTCGAAGGAGAACATCACCTTGCCCGCGGTCTCGGCCTTGCCCTCGACCGACAGCGTCACCTCGAATTCCTGTTCGCTGAGGTTATTGGCGGTGACGTTGATCTGGATGTTGATCTGCGGGGGCTGGCTCTGCTGCTGGAGCGAGCCCGGGGCGTTCGGATTTTCGAACGAGAGGTCCTTGGTGTACTGCGCCAGCACGTTGAGCTGGGGAGCCTGGGCCGCCTCGGGAGGGGTGCCGTTGCCGTTCGTCATGAAAATCTCTCCTTACCCGAATGGGCTGAATTTCGCGGCGGTTGGCTAACATAGGCCCGCCTCGTTCCACAAGGACGAACGGCCCCGGATGGGGTATCCGGGACGCCGTCCATAAGTGTGACGTCCGGCCCGCCCCACCTGCGAAATCGCGCCTTAAACAATTGAAGATGCGCGATTTCCGGGCAGGATCGGGTTTCCCCTTAAGCATAAAACGCGCTACAATCGGCGCTGTGCCAAAAGGCGCCATTGGCCGGGCAAGATTTCGTGCCTACATCCAATGAGCCCGACGTCGGCCGCTGAGAGCCGGACCTAAAATGGCGATGAAGTCTTGCCGTTCCAGCATGGAACGGTCTACTGGCCGGAGCGATTTTCCCGGCGAACACCTCTCTCGAAGACCAGACCAGAAAGCGAATACGACGTGGATATCTACACCATCATCTTCCTAGCGCTGGCGGTCTTTATCTTCCTGCGGCTCCGCAGTGTGCTGGGGCAGCGGACAGGCAACGAGCGGCCGCCGTTCGACCGCACCGCGCGCAATGCGCTCCAGGGTGCCCAGGACAAGAACGTCGTGACCATGCCGGGCAAGGTGATCGACCAGGCCCCGCTGGCGCCGACCGCCGAACCGGCCCCGCCGTCCGACCGCTGGAAAGGTCTGACCGAACCCGGCACTGCGCTGGCGCAAGGTCTCGATGCCATCGTCGAGAAGGACTCCGCGTTCGATCCCCGGCATTTCCTGTCCGGCGCGCGCGGCGCCTACGAGATGATCGTGCTGGCCTTTGCCAATGGCGACCGCCGCGCGCTGCGCGACCTGTTGTCGTCGGAGGTCTATGAGAGCTTCGATGCCGCGATCAAGGAGCGCGAGAAGAACGAGCAGAAGACCGAGACGCGCTTCGTCTCGATCGACAAGGCCGAGCTCGTCGGCGCGGAGCTTCGCGACCGCACCGCGCAGCTTACCGTACGCTTCGTCTCGCAGATGATTTCGGTCACCCGCGACAAGGCCGGCAACATCGTCGATGGCAACGCCGACAAGGTCGCCGACATCACCGATATCTGGACGTTTGCCCGCGATACCACCTCTCGCGATCCGAACTGGAAGCTGGTTGGCACCGGAAGCGCGAATTAAGGCTTTCCTGAAGAATAGCGCGACGGCGCTTTGCGCAGGTGTCGTCGCGCTATCGTCGTTTTCGCTGGGCGCCGAAGCGGCGCGGCGTCACTACCGCAGTCATCACCACCATCTTCCTGAAGCGGCCGCATTACCGGTGCGGGCCTTGCCCTACCCGCAGCTTCCCCTGCCGTTCGAAATCCCCGGCGCACAATATCTGCCGCTGGCCTGGGCTGATGTGAAGGGTTGGAACGAGGACGATCATCTCGCAGCCTACAAGACCTTCCGCGCCAGCTGCCGCTCGATCAATGCGCAAAATGGCACGGTCGAATCCAAAGGCGAATTCAAGGCGCTCGGTGCCTCGCTGAGCGAACCCTGCCGGGCCGCCAAATCGCTCGAGCTCACCGACGACGCCAAAGCGAGGGCCTTCTTCGAGAGCAATTTCTCGCCGCTGCGCATCTCGCGCCTCGGCGAGCCCGACGGTTTTGTCACCG
Organism: Bradyrhizobium sp. Cp5.3; assembly: GCF_000426265.1. NCBI lineage: Bacteria > Pseudomonadati > Pseudomonadota > Alphaproteobacteria > Hyphomicrobiales > Nitrobacteraceae > Bradyrhizobium > Bradyrhizobium sp. Cp5.3. Next base: position 89,716 of record NZ_AUFA01000020.1, read on the forward strand.
GCTATTACGAGCCGGTGCTGGAGGGCTCCCGCACACAGACAGACGTCTACAACGTCCCGGTCTATCGCCGCCCCTCCAACCTGTTCGTGCGCGGCTACAAGCAGGATTCAGTCAGCTTGCCCAACAAGGGACCGGTCTACCGCAAGATCGGGCGCCGCAAGCTGGTGCCCTATTACGACCGCGGCGAGATCGAGGACGGCAAGATCGCCGGCCGCGGGCTCGAGATCGCCTGGCTGAAGGATCCGACCGATCTCCTGTTCGCGCAAATTCAGGGCTCGGCGCGGATCAAGTTCGACGACGGCGGAACCGTCCGCCTCAACTACGACGCCTATAACGGCTATCCCTACACGGCCGTCGGTCGCATCCTGATCGAGCGCGGCATCATCCCGAAGGAGGAGATGTCGATGCAGAGGATCCGGGAGTGGATGACGCAAAACCCCGATGGCGCGAAGGAGCTGCGCCGCCAAAATCGCGCCTACATCTTTTTCCGCGAGGTCAACCTCTCCGACAAGGACGAGGCGGTCGGCGCGCAAGGCATTCCGCTCACGGCCGGCCGCTCGATCGCGGTCGACAAATCGCTCCACGTCTACGGCACGCCGTTCTTCATCGAAGGCGAACTGCCGATCGATTCCGAACGGTCCAAGACCCCGTTCCATCGTCTGATGATCGCGCAGGACACCGGCTCGGCCATCATTGGACCGGCGCGCGCCGATCTCTATTTCGGCGCAGGGCAGGAGGCCGGCCGCGTCTCGGGACGGCTGCGCCACAGCATGCATTTCGTGATGCTGGTGCCGAAGAGCCTCGATCCGATCGCGCGCGGGGCGAGGCTGCCGGTGCCGGATCCGCGGCCGTCGGCCAAGATCGCAAAGCTGTTTCCGCAAACCGATCCCGCGAAGGACCCGAAGAGCGCGCCGATCGCGGCGAAACCTGCTGACTCAGGGAAAGCTGGCGCCGCCTCACCTGCCGTGCCACAAGCCAAGGACGCCACCGTCGCGGTGGCGAGCCCGGTGCCGTTGCCGGAGCCGCGCCCCAACATCAAGCCCGCCCGCGAGCCGCGCCGTCAGGTGAACCGTCGTTCCAACCGGCAATGAAGCGATCGTCCCGTCCGCCCGTGCTGGAGCCTCGTCCCTCGCCGCGCCGCCGCGCGCTCAGCGAGGAGGAGCGCGAGTTGTGGGACCAGGTCGCAAAACAGATCAAACCGCTGAGGAAGCATCGCCCGGTGAAGGCGCATCCAACACCGCGCCCCGAGCCATCGCCCTCAGCATCCGCTCCCAGACCCGCGTCCTCGGCCAGGCCCGTTGCCGCTGCGCCGTCGCCACGTGTTGCAAAACCGGCCATGCCGCCGCTGGCGCCGCTCAGCAAGCGCGAGCGGACAAAATTGTCGCGCGGGCGCAGCGAGATCGAGGCCCGGCTCGACCTGCATGGCATGACCCAGACGCGCGCCCATCGCGCCCTGTCGGGCTTCCTGCAGCGGGCCCATCATGATGGCCTGACTTTCGTGCTCGTCATCACCGGCAAGGGCCGGAGCGGCGGCGAAAGCGGCGTGCTGCGCCGCCAGGTGCCGGAATGGCTCAGCCTGCCGGAATTCCGCGCCTTCGTCGTCGGCTTCGAGGAGGCGCATGTCGGCCATGGCGGTGAGGGCGCGCTCTACGTTCGAATACGTCGCGCCAGATTCTAGATCTGCCGCACGATCCCCACGCGCGTGACGAGCGCCGCGATCACGAGACGGCGGTGAATGTCGTCTCGCCCAGAATTACAAAATGAACCGGCTCAGATCGGCGTTCTTGGCGAGATCGCCGATGTGCTTCTGCACGTAGTCCGCATCGAGTCGGATGGTGTCGCCATTGCGGTCGGGCGCGGTGAAGGAGATCTCGTCCAGCACCCGCTCCATAACGGTCTGGAGCCGTCGCGCGCCGATGTTCTCGACCGTCGAATTGACGGCCACTGCGATGTCGGCGAGCGCATCGATGGCGTCATCGGTGATGTCGAGCGCGACGCCCTCCGTCTGCAGCAGCGCGACATATTGCTTGATCAGCGAGGCCTCGGGCTCGGTGAGAATGCGCCGCATGTCGTCACGGCTGAGCGCCTGCAATTCGACGCGGATCGGCAAGCGGCCCTGCAATTCCGGCAAGAGGTCGGAGGGCTTTGCGACGTGGAAGGCGCCCGAGGCGATGAACAGGATGTGGTCGGTCTTCACCGCGCCGTGCTTGGTCGAGACCGTGGTTCCTTCGATCAGCGGCAGCAGATCGCGTTGCACACCCTCGCGCGAGACATCGCCGCCGACGCGGCCCTCGCGCGCGCAGATCTTGTCGATCTCGTCCAGGAACACGATGCCGTTGTTCTCGACCGCGCTGATCGCCTCCAGCGTCAACTGATCGTTGTCCAGTAGCTTGTCGGATTCCTCGTTGACGAGAATCTCGTGCGAGCCCTCTACCGTCAGGCGCCGCGTCTTGCTGCGGCCGCCCAGCTTGCCGAAGATATCGCCGATCGAGATCGCGCCCATCTGCGCGCCCGGCATGCCCGGGATCTCGAACATCGGAAAGCCGCTGCCGGAAGACTGCGTCTCGATCTCGATTTCCTTGTCGTTGAGCTCGCCGGCGCGCAGCTTCTTGCGAAAAGACTCCCGCGTCGCGGCGCTGGAATTGGCGCCGACCAGGGCGTCGAGCACGCGCTCCTCGGCAGCGAGCTGTGCGCGCGCCTGCACGTCCTTGCGCTTGCGCTCGCGCACCTGGGAGATCGCGACCTCGACGAGATCGCGCACGATCTGCTCGACGTCGCGGCCGACATAGCCGACCTCGGTGAACTTCGTCGCCTCAACTTTAAGGAACGGCGCGTTCGCAAGTTTGGCGAGGCGGCGCGCGATCTCGGTCTTGCCGACGCCGGTCGGGCCGATCATCAAAATGTTCTTCGGCAGCACCTCTTCGCGCAAGGAGCCCTGGAGCTGCTGGCGGCGCCAGCGGTTCCGGAGCGCGATGGAGACGGCGCGCTTGGCGTCGGATTGGCCGACGATGAAACGGTCGAGTTCGGAAACGATTTCGCGGGGGGAGAAGTCTGTCATGGGTCTTAGCTAGGGTTAGAAGCAGGCCGGGACAAGCCGCTTTTTTGTGTCAGATGATCGGCGGGCCCGACTGCCATTGTTTCACGGCGTCGATCGGATGGATCAGCATCAGGATGTTCAGCGTCAGATTGTCGCGAATATGCAGCGCCATCATGACCTCGAAGGCGAGCCCGATCACGATAGTGGCCGAGACCGGCAGAGTACGTGCCGCGAGGAAACCCAGTACCATGAACAGCGTGTCCGAGATCGAATTGACGATGCTGTCGCCGTAATAATCCAGCGAGATCGTGCCGGCGCGATAGCGCTCGATGATGAACGGCGAATTCTCGACGATCTCCCAGGCGCCTTCGATCAGCATGGCGATGATCAGCCGCGCCGGCCAGGACAGTCGCAGGAACGGCAGGCGCGAGAACAGGAGCCAGGTCAGTCCATAGAACAGGAAGCCGTGAAGGATGTGCGAGAAACTGTACCAGTCGGCGATGTGCTGGGAATTCTCCGAACTGTTCACCACGCCATGCCAGAGCTTGACGTAGCCGCAGGTGCAGATCGGCACCCGCCCCATCGCGAACAGGATCGAGGCCTGCAGCGCCAGCAGCAACAGCGCGATGCCGACCCATGCAATCGGTGGAAACGCAGCCTTGCTCCTGCCGGTGTATGTCAGCGTCACGGCTCGCGCACCATCAAGAGGGCTGCTCCGTCGGGCGTCTCGACCACGCGGTCGCCGATGAACCCCGCCTTCTCATAAGCGCGCACGGCACGCAGATTGAGCGGGTCGGGATCGGTCACGACGCGCGGCAGGCCGTGCCGCAGCTCGGCATCGACGAACTGGCGGATAAAGGCCGAGCCATGGCCGCGCGCGATCATGTCGCTCTCGCCGATGAACTGGTCGATGCCACGCGTGCCCTCCGGTTGCGACCCGAAGCCTGTATTCCAGGCGGTCAAGCCGTAGCACTGAAGATAGCCGAAGGGCCGGTTGCCGGCCAACAGATGAACTGGTCCATCGCGGGCTCATCGAGGTCGCTGCTCACGAGCGAAAACTGCTGGTCCGGATCGCCCCACCATTCCCGCACATGCGCCGCGCCGAGCCATCGCCGGACCAGCGGCAGGTCGGCCGCGGTCATCGGGCGGAAGGCGTAGGAATGGCCCATCTAGCTACCCGATCGGTGCTGCGCTCCCTCTCCCGCTTGCGGGGGAGGGTTGGGGTGGGGATGCCTCCGCAATCGACACTCCCAATGTGGAGCTAGCCCCCACCCGGCGCTTCGCGCCGACCTCCCCCGCAAGCGGGAGAGGTTGCAGCGCGCGGATCGGGCGTTCCCAGCAAATGACACTTTGCCTAGCCGGCCGGCAGGCTTTCGATGGTCAGGTTGCGGTTGGTGTAGACGCAGATCTCGGCGGCGATATCCAGCGAGCGGCGAACGATGGTCTCGGCATCCTTGTCGGTGTCGAGCAGCGCACGCGCCGCGGCCAGCGCGTAATTGCCGCCCGAGCCGATCGCCATCACGCCAGCCTCCGGCTCCAGCACATCGCCGGTGCCGGTCAGGACGAGGGAGACATCCTTGTCGGCCACGATCATCATGGCCTCCAGCCGCCTTAGGTAACGGTCGGTGCGCCAGTCCTTGGCGAGCTCGACCGCGGCCCGGGTCAATTGCCCCGGATATTGCTCGAGCTTGCTCTCCAGCCGCTCGAACAGGGTGAAGGCGTCGGCCGTGGCGCCGGCGAAGCCACCGATGACGTCGCCCTTGCCGAGCTTGCGGACCTTTTTGGCGTTGGACTTGATGACGGTCTGGCCGATCGAGACCTGGCCGTCGCCGCCGACCACCACCTTGCCGCCCTTGCGGACCGTCAAAATCGTGGTGCCGTGCCAGACCGGCAGGCTGTTCCGGGAATCCTGCATGAAATACCTCGTTGTCCGGCCTGATTTAGGGGGTCGGAGGCGGGTGTACAACGGGCCGCTCCGGTCCCAAATTTCGCTCACCATAGACGCAAGTGCCGCCCTGCCAGGGCGATCCCGCAGTAGCGAAGGCGTCATTTGGCTGTTAAAAGACCGCCGTTTTCCGGCTTAGGTGGACCAATGCGCACCGCGACGATCAAGCGCAAGACCAAAGAGACCGACATCGAGGTGACCGTGAACCTCGATGGCTCCGGCGCGTCCAACATTGCGACCGGTATCGGCTTTTTCGACCATATGCTCGATCTCCTCGCCCGCCATTCCCGCATCGACCTGACGGTCAAGGCGGTGGGCGACCTGCACATTGATCATCATCATACCACCGAGGACACCGGCATCGCGCTGGGCCAGGCGGTCAAGCAGGCGCTCGGCAACATGGCCGGCATCACCCGCTATGCCGACGTCCACCTGCCCATGGACGAGACGCTGTCGCGCGTCGTCATCGACATTTCGGGACGGCCGGTCCTGGTGTTCAGGGTCGACTTCTCCCGCGACAAGATCGGCGAGTTCGACACCGAGCTCGTGCGCGAATGGTTTCATGCCTTCGCCATGAACGCCGGCGTGACTCTCCACGTCGAGACCCTATATGGCGAGAACAGCCACCATATCGCCGAATCCTGCTTCAAGGGTCTGGCGCGGGCGCTACGGGCGGCGGTCGCGATCGATCCGCGGGCGGCGGGCGAGGTGCCCTCGACCAAGGGCACGCTCGGCGGCTGACCTCTTCGTCCGGCGGCGCCAAGGCGGTGCTGGCGGCTTCTATTCAATCCTCGAGAACGGGGCATCCCAAATGCCTGTGTACACAGTTCATGCTCCCACCCCCGGCGGGGCCGACCTGCGCGCGACCGACAAGTTCGCGTTCGTGCGTGACGGCTTCCATTTCTGGGCGATGGTGTTCGGCCCGCTCTGGCTGCTCTGGCACAGGCTCTGGCTGGCGCTGATCGGCTGGCTGATCTTTGCTGCCGCGTTCTATGCCGGGCTGTCCAGCCTTGGGCTCGGACGCACCTCGATCTTCTTTGCCGAAATCGTCGTTGCTCTTCTGATGGGCCTCGAGGCCTCGAGCCTGCGCCGCTGGACGCTGTCGCGCGGCAATTGGCGTCAGCTCGACGTCGTCGTCGCCGACGACAGGGACACCGCCGAGCGGCGCTTCTTCGAGCGCTGGAGCCAGAAGCAGCGCGGCATCGTCAACGATCAATGGGCCGTCGATCGCGGTGGCCCGCCGCCGACCCGCAACGTGCCGGGTCAGCAATTCTCCAACCCGCCGCCGCTGCCGGCCGGCGGCATCATCGGATTGTTTCCAGAACCGGGAGGGTCAAGATGAGCGTAGCCATCATCGATTACGGTTCCGGCAATCTGCATTCAGCCGCCAAGGCGTTCGAGCGCGCCGCGCGGAGCCTGGAGAATCCGCAAAAGGTCTTCGTCACCAGCGATCCGGATCAGGCTTATGGCGCCGATCGCCTGGTGCTGCCGGGTGTCGGTGCCTTCGCCGATTGCCGGCGCGGGCTCGATGCCGTCAACGGCATGGTCGAGGCGATCACCGAAGCGGTCAGGGTCAAGGCGCGGCCGATGTTCGGCATCTGCGTCGGCATGCAGCTCTTCGCCACCCGCGGCAAGGAGCACGTCATCACCGAGGGGCTGAACTGGATCGCCGGTGATGTCGAGAAGATCACGCCGCGCGACGAGAGCCTGAAGATCCCGCACATGGGCTGGAACACGCTCGATGTGCTGCGTGAGCATCCGGTGCTGAACAAGCTGCCGCTCGGTCCCAAGGGCCAGCATGCCTATTTCGTGCACTCCTACCACCTCAATCCGGCCAATGAGGCGGACGTGCTCGCGCGCGCCGACTACGGCGGGCCGGTGACCGCGATCGTCGCCAAGGACACCGCGGTCGGCACGCAATTTCACCCCGAGAAGAGCCAGCGTTTTGGCCTCGCCCTGATCTCGAACTTTTTGCGATGGAAGCCGTGATTCTCTTTCCTGCCATCGACCTCAAGAACGGCCAATGCGTGCGCCTCGAGCAAGGCGACATGGCGCGCGCGACCGTGTTCAACCTCGATCCCGCGGCGCAGGCACAGAGCTTTGTCGCGCAGGGTTTTGAATATCTCCACGTCGTCGATCTCGACGGCGCCTTTGCCGGCAAGCCGGTGAACGCGCAGGCCGTCGAGGCGATGCTGAAGACGATCAAGATTCCGGTCCAGCTCGGCGGCGGCATTCGCGATCTCTCGACCGTCGAAGCCTGGCTCGACAAGGGCATCACCCGCGTCATCATCGGCACCGCCGCCGTGCGCGATCCGGAGCTGGTGAAGGCTGCCGCGAAGAAATTCCCCGGCCGCGTCGCGGTCGGGCTCGATGCCCGCGACGGCAAGGTCGCGGTCGAAGGCTGGGCTGAGACCTCGCAGGTGACCGTGCTGGAGATCGCGCAGCGTTTCGAAGATGCCGGCGTTGCCGCCATCATCTTCACCGACATCGCGCGCGACGGCCTGCTCAAAGGGCTGAACCTGGACGCGACCATTGCGCTCGCCGAGGCCATCTCCATCCCCGTGATCGCCTCCGGCGGCCTCGCCTCGATCGAGGACGTCAAGGCGATGCTGACGCCACGGGCATCGAGGCTCGCCGGTGCGATCGCCGGCCGTGCGCTTTACGACGGCAGGCTCGATCCCGCTGCGGCCCTCACCTTGATCCGCAACGCGCGCCCTGCTTAGGAGACATCAGATGTTCAAGGTGCGCGTAATCCCCTGCCTCGACGTCAAGGACGGCCGGGTCGTCAAGGGCGTCAATTTCGTCGACCTCCGCGATGCCGGCGATCCCGTCGAGGCGGCGATCGCCTATGACGCGGCCGGCGCCGACGAGCTCACTTTCCTCGACATCACCGCGACCCATGAGAACCGCGGCATCATGCTCGACGTGGTCCGGCGCACGGCGGAAGCCTGCTTCATGCCGGTCACCGTCGGCGGCGGCGTGCGGACCATCGACGACATCAGGACGCTGCTGCGCTCCGGCGCTGACAAGGTCTCGATCAACAGCGCCGCGGTGTCGCGGCGCGAGTTCGTCAAGGAAGCGGCCGAAAAGTTTGGCGAGCAGTGCGTGGTGGTCGCGATCGACGCCAAGCGCGTCAAGCGTCCGGGGGGCTCCGATCGCTGGGAGATATTCACCCATGGCGGGCGCAATTCGACTGGCATCGATGCCATCGAATATGCCCAGGAGGTGGTGTCGCTCGGCGCTGGTGAAATTTTGCTCACCTCGATGGATCGGGACGGCACTAGGCAGGGGTTTGACATCCCGCTGACCCGGGCGATCGCCGACAGCATTGCCGTCCCCGTGATCGCTTCGGGCGGCGTCGGAAATCTCGATCATCTCGTCGACGGTATCCGCGACGGGCATGCCACCGCGGTCCTGGCCGCCTCGATCTTCCACTTCGGGGAATTCACCATCCGCGAAGCCAAGGAGCACATGGCCAGGCGCGGGCTAGCCATGCGCCTCGATGCCTGACGACTCCCGTTCATAAAAATGCTACATCAGCCGGGATGCCGGCTGAACCAGCCGGGGCGCGTTCCGAGTATTCTGTATGCCGCGTTTCACGATCCACGATCTGGCCCAGACCATCGATGTCCGCGCGGCATCCGGCGGAGAGGGGTCCTATACCCGCAAGCTCCTGGACAAGGGTGCGGAGCATTGCGCCAAGAAGTTCGGCGAGGAAGCAGTCGAAACCGTAATCGCAGCAGTCGAAAACGACCGCGCGCATCTGATCGCTGAAAGTGCCGACCTGCTCTACCACTTCCTTGTGTTGCTCAAGGCACGCGGCGTAAAGCTGGAAGAAGTCGAGGCGGCGCTGGGCAAGCGGACCTCGATGTCAGGGTTGGACGAGAAAGCATCGCGCAAGAGCGACTAGCCAAGGTGGAAACGGTCATGGATATCCGCGCGCCCGAGCAGCAGTATAATCCGTACCGCATCTATACGCGCGAGCAGTGGGCGCGATTGCGCGACGATACGCCGATGACGCTGGAGCCCGGTGAGTTCGACCGGCTGCGCTCGATGCACGATCGCCTCGACCTTCAGGAGGTGGAGGACATCTACCTGCCGCTGTCGCGCCTGCTGTCGATCTATGTCGATGCCATGCAGCGCCTTTATTATTCGCAGCGCCAGTTCCTCAACATCCGCGACCGCAAGATGCCCTACATCATCGGCGTCGCAGGTTCGGTTGCGGTCGGAAAGTCGACCACGGCCCGCGTACTCCAGGCCCTGCTCGCGCGCTGGTCGCCGCGCCCCAAGGTCGACCTGATCACGACCGACGGTTTTCTGTATCCCAACGCCGTGCTCGAGCGGCAGGGCAACATGCAGAAGAAGGGATTTCCCGAGAGCTACGATCTGCCACTGCTGCTCGGCTTCCTCTCCGATATCAAGGCCGGCCGCCGCCACGTGCGTGCGCCGGTCTATTCGCATTTGACCTACGACATCGTGCCGAACCAGTGGGTCGAGATTGACCAGCCGGACATCCTGATCGTCGAGGGCGTCAACGTGCTGCAGACCGGCAAGCTGCCGCGTGACGGCAAGGCGGTGCCGGTCGTCTCCGACTTCTTCGATTTCTCGGTCTATATCGACGCCGATGAAGCGGCGCTGCGGCAGTGGTACATCAAGCGCTTCCTGGCGCTGCGCGACACCGCGTTCACCAATCCAAAGTCCTACTTCAACCGCTACGCGCCGTTGTCCGACGAGGAGGCCACCGCCACCGCGATCGCGATCTGGGAGCGCACCAACCTCGCCAATCTCGAGGACAACATCCTGCCCACCCGCCCCCGCGCGACGCTGATCCTGAAGAAGGGCGCCGACCACGTGGTGGAGAGTGTGGCGCTGCGAAGGCTGTAGCCATCGCTATCGTAGGGTGGGCAAAGGCGCGCCCTTCGCGCCGTGCCCACCATCTATCCGCATTGTCAAACGTGAATGGTGGGCACGCTACGCTTTGCCACCCTTCGGCTGCTTTGCTCTGAGTGCACGACTTCCACGTCGTCATTGCGAACGAAGCGAAGCAATCCAGAATCTTTCGGTGGAAGGATTCTGGATTGCTTCGTCGCTTGCGCTCCTCGCAATGACGACGGAGAGACCTCTTTAGAGCACCAGATGCCGCGCCGCCGCGAGCCCGGCCAGCGCCTCGTCGAGCTTGTCGCGATCGAGCGGCTTGATCAGGAATCCGTCCATGCCTGCCTCGAAGCAGGCGTAGCGATCTTCCACCAGCGTGTTCGCGGTGAGCGCCAGGATCGGTGTGCGGCGGCCGCCGGTGCGGGCTTCATGTGCGCGGATGCGCTTGCTCGCCTCGATGCCGTCGAGCTGCGGCATCTGGATGTCCATCAGCACGAGATCATAGGGCGCGCCGGCCGATGAAGCGGCGAGCCAGGATTCCAGCGCCGCCTCGCCATGGACCGCGATGACGACGCGGTGGCCGAGCTTGGTCAGCAGCGACCGCATCAAGAGTGCGTTGATCTCGTTGTCTTCGGCGACCAGGATCGAAAGACCCTTTGCCGGCGCAGCGCCCGCCTCCGCTGGTTCAACCGGTTCCGGTGCGAGATCGGGCGAGATCACCTCCGGCGTCAGCGCCAGCCGGGCGGCAAGCGAGGCCGCGCGCAATGGCTTCACCAGATAGCCGGTGAAGGCCGGACACAGCTTTTCATGGCGTGAGCTCGGCGTCAGCAGCACCAGGCGCTGCGTCGCATGCGCGCGGGCCACCTCGCCGAGGCGATCGGCGGCGGCCGCGCCGAGGGCGCGATCGATCAGCACGGCATGCCACGAACGTTCCGGCAGCAACGCTTCGGCGACCGCCGCGTCCGAGGTCATGCAGGTCTGGCCGCCCCAGCGCTCCAGCCGCCGTGCGATCAGCGAGGCCTCGATGCCGTCGGCGATCAGGAGAATCGACTTGCCCGCGAGCTCCGGGCTCGGGAACGTCGTCTGTCCGGCGCCGCCTTGCGAAGGCGCCAGTGGGATCGCAACCTCGAAGGTCGAGCCCCTGCCCGGTTCGCTCTCCAGCGTGATGCGGCCGCCCATGCGCTTGACGATGCGTTCGCTGATCGCAAGGCCGAGCCCGGTGCCGCCATAGGTGCGCGCGACGCGCTCGTCGGCCTGCTCGAATTCGCGGAAGATGCGTGACTGCGCTTCCGGCGCGATGCCGATGCCGGTGTCGCGGACCAGAAAGCTGATCTCATTGGGCCAGATGCCGGGCTCAACGATCAGCGCGACCCCGCCGCTCGCGGTGAACTTGATGGCGTTGCCGGCGAGATTGAGCAGCACCTGGCGTAGCCGTGCGGCATCGCCCATGACTTCGAGCGGCAGACGCTCGTCGACATAGGCGGCGATCTCGAGAGTCTTGGCCTGCGCCCGCGGCGCCAGCAGCTCCGTGATCTCCTCGATCAGGGTCGACAGCGCGAAGGGACGCAGCTCGAGGTCGAGCTTGCCGGCCTCGATCTTGGAATAGTCGAGCAGCTCCTCGATCAGCGCCATCAGCGCTTCGCCCGAGGTTTTCACGGCCCTGGCATAGGTCGTCTGCTCCGGCGTCAACGTGGTGTCGAGCAGGAGCCCGCTCATGCCCATGATGCCGTTCAGCGGCGTGCGGATCTCGTGCGAGGCCATCGCGAGGAAGCGCGACTTGGCGCGGCTCGCGGCATCGGCCTGGTCGCGTGCATCCGACAGCGCGCGTTCGGTCTCGGTGCGGTCGGTGACGTCGCGTCCGACGCTCTGCAATTCGGCGGGCTGGCCGGCATCGAGACGGACATAACCTTCGCGCCAGGCGATCCAGCGCGCGCCGAGATGCGTTGCGATCTTCTGGTCGTGGATGCGCGTGCCGTTGCTTTCGCGCGCGCTGTCGCCCTGCTCCAGCACGTCGAAATCGAAGCGGGTGCCGACCAGCGCGGTGCGGACCTCACCGGCCAGAGCGCAATAGGCGTCGTTGGCGAAGGTGATGCGGCCCTGATGGTCGCGCAGCACGATGAGATCACCTTGCGACTCAAAGAGGCTGCGCGCGCGTTCCTCGGCCTCCTTCAGCTCCCAATTGCGGTCGATCAGCGCCTCGTTGTGGACCGCGAGCTTGCGCATCCTCTTGTTGACGAAGCGCAGCCGCATGCTCAGCGTCGCAAGGCCGAGGCAGGCAAGCGCGAACAGAAAGCTTGCGCCGATTGCAAACGCATTGGGGTCGTAGCCGGAATTCTCGGCCCGGCTGCCGGTGATGAAGCCATAGGCGGCGCCGAACGTCGCCGAGAAGATCATGAACGAGCGGATCGCGAAGGCGATCCTGGGATGGCTGCGCCTGAAGCGGCGCATGCGCACCTTGATCCGGAACGTCCGACCCATCCCTACCGACCCCGACTCTTTCCGAAACCCTGTGATCGCGCGCAGCGACGATGTCCCGGCCGACCTTGCGAACAGTTTGAGGTTTGGAAGCCGCCTCCAAACAGGGTTGATGAGGGGTTAATGCCTCAGAGCGCGGCGGCCTGGAGATGATGGTGGACGCCGCGGGCGCCGACGATCAGCGCCGCCGCCTCGCGCTGCGAGAACGTCTTCGAGCGCACATAGATGCGGTAGTCGGCTGGCCCGTCGGTGGAAAGATAGATCACCGCACGGTCATGGCCCGGATTCGCGGAAATCGCGACCAGGCGCGTCGCGGCATTGGCCTCGCAGGCGCCCGGCTCGTCGCTGATGCCGTCGTCGACCACCGCGAAATCCGCGGCATCCGCGTTCTCGGTGATCTGGACCCGTACCGTGGCCTGCGCGGGATCTTCGGTGAAGGCGACCTGGACGCCGGCCGTCCAGAACAGGGATGTCAGCTCGACCGAGGTTTCGCCAATCGCGATGCAGGGATGCGAGACCGATCCGATCTCGCTGCGAGCGAACACCGCAGCCGCCAGGAGGGGAACAACCGAGGCCAGGATCTTGAAACGCAACATCACACTCTACTCGCCGGGCCGCGCGGACACTTGCGGGCCTTATGGTTTGCAGAGCGTAAAGGAAACTCGTTACCGCCGGGTTGATGCCCAAGGTCGTTACGCCATCTGGCGCACATCCTCTGCGAGTGCGCGGTAGGACAGCGCCTCGGCGAGATGCAGCCGGCCGATCTTGTCCGCGGCGTCGAGGTCGGCGAGCGTGCGCGCCACCCGCAGCACGCGGTGATAGCCGCGCGCCGACAGCCGCATGCTCTCGGCGGCATCGCGCAGCAGTTTCTGGCCCTGCGCGTCAGGCTTGGCGATCTCCTCCAGCACCGAGGCCGGCGCCTCGGCATTGGTGCGGACATGCGGCAGCCCCGCATCGGCATAGCGCGCGAGTTGGATGTCGCGCGCCGCGGCCACGCGCGCGGCGACTTCCGCCGAGCCCTCCGCCGGCGGCGGCAGGATCAGATCGGCAGCAGTGACCGCCGGCACCTCGATGCGCAGGTCGATGCGGTCCATCAGTGGGCCCGAGATGCGCGCCTGGTAGTCGGCCGTGCAGCGATCGATGCGACCGCGCTTGCAGGCATAGCCCGGCTCGAACGCATTGCCGCAGCGGCAGGGATTCATCGCCGCGACCAGCATGAAACGCGCCGGATAAGTCACGCGGTGATTGGCGCGGGACACCGAGACCTCGCCGTTCTCCAGCGGCTGGCGCAGCGAATCCAAGACGCGCGGATCGAATTCGGGCAGCTCGTCGAGGAACAGCACGCCTTGATGCGCCAGCGAGATCTCGCCGGGCTTTGCCCGCATGCCGCCGCCGGTGAGTGCGGCCATGCTGGCGGAATGATGCGGCGAGCGGAACGGCCGCCGCGACGTCAGCGCGCCGCCCTGGATCTCGCCGGCAACGGAGGCGATCATCGAGACCTCCAACAGCTCGCTCGGCGACAGCGGCGGCAGGATCGACGGCAGGCGCGCGGCCAGCATCGATTTGCCGGCGCCGGGTGCGCCGATCATCAGGAGGTGATGTCCGCCGGCCGCCGCGATCTCCAGCGCCCGCTTGGCGCTCTCCTGGCCCTTGATGTCACGCAGGTCGAGCGTTGAGGCGGCGGCCTCATGCACCTTCGGTGAGGGCCGCGACAGCACCTGCGTGCCCTTGAAATGGTTGGCGATCTGAATCAGCGAACTCGCGGCGATGATCTGGATGTCCGGGCTCGCCCAGGCCGCCTCCGAGCCGCAGGCGGCCGGACAGATCAGCCCCTCCTCGCGCGTATTGGCGCCGATCGCGGCAGGCAGAACGCCGGCCACCGGCGCGATCGAGCCGTCGAGGCCGAGCTCGCCAAGTACGGTGAAACCCGTCAGCGCATCCGGCGGAATCGCCCCGATCGCCGCCATCAGGCCGAGCGCGATCGGCAGGTCGTAATGGCTGCCTTCCTTGGGCAGATCGGCGGGCGCAAGATTGACGGTGATCCGCCGCGCCGGCAGAGCCAGGCCGGAGGCGATCAGCGCCGAGCGGACCCGTTCGCGGGCCTCGGATACCGCCTTGTCCGGCAGGCCGACGATGGCAAAGGCCGGCAGACCCGGCGCGACCTGCACCTGCACGTCGACCGTGCGGGCCTCGATCCCCTCAAAGGCGACTGTAGAAACCCGCTGAACCATCTTCGACCCAGGCTGCCCCTCGCACAATCAAGGGTAGCAGGGCGCAGCGCACCTGACAAGAACAATACGGGAACAATTTCGCGGCGAGAGAAGCCCTAACGGATCGTAAACGGGATCGGGACAATACGCCTCGAATGCGAGCTTCTATGCTCAGCACATTCCAACGAATGTTCGCTACTCCTAGGCTCGCGGGATGGGCCGTGATCTAACCAGTGAACAATCGAAATGCTTGCAAATCGCCGCAGAAGCGAACGTCGGGTGTGCAGTCGGCTCGCCAAGATTCATTTTGGCGCGGGCTCGCTGCCGAGGGACTGCACGATCACGGATATTTCCGACGGTGGCGTGAAAGTGGTGGCGGAGTTCTTGGAAGTGCCGCCGCAATTCACCATCATCTTCGCGCCCGACTATTCCCGCCAATGCCGCCTGCGTTGGCGCATCGGCTGCGAATTTGGCGCCGAATTCACCGACTAGGGCGAGCATGATCCGGAAAAGTGTGCGGCGGTTTTCCCTCGCGACAAACGCGAAACGCGTTTGCGCGGAGATCATGCTCAAACAATAGATTCGCCGGGCGTGCTCCCTTAACGGGAATTTAGCGTTAATCGGCAAAGCATCTCTGATCACTCGCCGACGGTAGATCAGAGCATGTCCAAGCGTTCGCCCCTTGCCTCTCCTCCGGCGAGATTCCTCCTTCCCGCGCTCCTGGTGCTCGCCCTCGGTGGCTGCCAGACCACGGGCCTCGAGGACATCACCGGTGCGCTCGGCGGCAAGACGGAAACCGCGGGCAAGCAAGACGCCAAGCCGGACGTGGACGCTTTGCGCGAGCGCTATCGCGCCAAGCCGAGCGATCCCAACGTCGCGCTCGAATACGGCAAGGCGCTGCGCGAGACCGGCCAGCGCGCCCAGGCGGTTGCGGTGCTGGAGCAGGCCGTGCTCGGCCATCCCAGCAACAAGGCGCTGCTCGCCGGCTACGGCCGCGCGCTCGCCGATAATGGCAATTTCCAGCAGGCCTTCGACGTGCTGAGCCGCGCGCACACGCCGGAGGATCCCGACTGGCGCATCCTGTCGGCGCAGGGCGCGGTGCTGGATCAGCTCGGCCGCAACGAGGAAGCGCAGCAATATTACGCGACTGCGCTGAAGATCGTACCCGACGAGCCGTTGGTGCTGTCCAATCTCGGCCTGTCCTATGTGCTCCAGAACAATCTGCCCAGGGCGGAGGAGACGTTGCGGCGTGCCTACGAGCGCAATCCCGCCAATTCCCGCGTCCGGACCAATTTCGCCTTCGTGCTGGGGTTGGAAGGAAAGCAGTCCGAGGCCGAGACCATCGTGAAGGCCGATCTGCCGCCGACCGAAGCCGAGGCCAAGGTCGCGGCGCTGCGCCAGCTCCTGGCGAAAAGGCAGCAGCGGGCCGACAACAAATAGCCCGCCACAGGTTTAGGCTTACGACGCCTTGCGATGCGGCGCGGAGCTGCGCCCGCCCCTGCCCTTCAGCTTCTTCAGCAACGGCCCGAGCAGCGAGCGCTTCGGCTTTTTCATGTCGCCGCGCCCGGCGAGACGGTTCGCCATGTTCTGGAACAGCTCGGTGGTGCGGTGGCTCCTGGAGACTTCCGCGATCATCTGGCCGTTGTTGGCGGCGGTCGAGAACAGCTTCGAATCGAACGGGATCACCGCGATCGGCTGGCTTTCCATCGTCTTGGCGAACGCCTTGACCTCGATCTCCGCGCGCTTGGGCATGCCGACCTGGTTGATGCAGTAGAGCGGTGGCCGATCGTTGGGCCGCGCGCCCTTCAGCACGCTCAGCATGTTCTTGGTGTTGCGCAAGTTGGCGAGATCGGGCTCGGCCACGATCAGGATGTCGTCGGCGCTGACGAGCGCACGCCGGGTCCAGCCCGACCATTGATGGGGAACGTCGAGCACGATGCAGGGCGTAGTCATCCGCAGCGTGTCGAACACCGCGTCGAACGCCTCAGCGCCGAAATCATAGACGCGATCAAGCGTCGCCGGCGCGGCGAGCAGGCTGAGATGCTCGGTGCATTTGGCGAGCAGGCGCTCCATCAGCGCAGTATCGGGACGATCCTGCGACAGCACCGCGTTGGCGATGCCCTGGATCGGATCCTGATTGTAGTCGAGGCCTGCGGTGCCGAAGGCGAGGTCGAGATCGATCACGACCGAATCGAGCGCCAGATCGCGCGCGATGGTCCAGGCCACGTTGTGCGCCACGGTGGATGCGCCAACGCCGCCCTTGGCGCCGACCACCGCGATGACGCGGCCGGTGATGATGGCTTCCGAGGCCGAGAACAAGCTGCAGATCGAGCGCACCACGTCGATGGTCTCGACCGGGCCCACCACGTAGTCGTTGACGCCGCGACGTACGAGCTCGCGATAGGGCGCCTCATCGTTGGGATTGCCGATCACGACCACGCGCGTGCCGGGATCGCAGACGCCGGCGAGGTCATCGAGCCCTTCGAGGATGTCGCGCGTGCCGTCGGATTCGATCACGATCACGTTCGGCGTCGGCATCGAATCATAGACTTCGATCGCCGCGGCAAGGCCGCCCTCCTTGGCGGTGAGATGCGCCTTGGCGAGACGACGGTCCTGACCCGCCGCGGTCACCGCGGCGAGCGTCTGCTCGGTCTCGCAAAACGCCTGCACCGAAATGCGCGGGACCGGCGCAATGTGTTCCTCGGGGTGCCGCGGATCGTCCGCTTGGTCTTCGTGGCCGTCTGTCATTTGCCTGTGTCGCTGAGTTTGGCCTTGTCAGCCTCGGGATAGGTGGTCGAAGTCGGCGAGCCCTTGCGATAGCGGTCGAAGGCGATGTCGCGCCGTGCGGTATAGACCGGCGTTTCCGCCCGCGGTTGCTCGAGGTCGGCAGGGTTGTCGATCATTGCCGCGAGATTGCGCTGGCTGGCGCAGCCCAGATTGAAGTAGGGCTGGTTCTCGTTGTAGCCGGGGTTGAGGATGGAAGGACCTATGTCTTCCGGCCACAGGCCGCAGGGGCCGGCGACGGCTGCGATCCTGGAATAGCTCAGCCGGATGGTCGGCAGCAGACCCGGATCCTCGGGACGGTATGGATGCTGGACGATCGCGCGCGACGGCACGCCGCCCGCCGTCAGCACCGAACGAATCTCCTGATAGGTCGCCGCTGCGGGCCTGGCATTCGCGGTGCTGATGGGCACATCCACGATGACGGAGCCGGTGCCTTCGCGCACCCAGTCCCGGGCGATGCCCACGACGTCGGCGTGCTGTTCGGCCGAGAGGCCGCCGCGGGACTTGCCGACGAAGATCACGATCGAGCGCTTGGCTTCCTGCACCGCGATCGGATGACGCTGGCGATAGTCGGTCGGCACCGTCTGGGTGACGATCTCGCCTGTGGTGTTGCACGCGCCCAGCATGACGGATAGCCCCGTCAGTGCGATTGCGAGGCGCAGCCTGCCACGGTGATCGGCCGCTGTATTCGCCATCCTTGTCCCCCTCTTGCCCCTCGTCCCCAAAGTGTCGTCGTCGAGCCGCCTGCCCGTCTCAGTCGATGATGAAGCCGAAATCACCCTGGTAGCCGCTGATGGGATCGGCGCGGCGCGCGATGCCATAGAGACGGTTCATGCGGCCGAGCAGCGCCGACTGCGCATCCGAGCTTGGCGCGAAGCCGTCGTCAGGCCGCGACAATTCCTTCTGCGCGACCGCGCGCACCACGTAGGGCGTTACGATCACCATCAGTTCGGTTTCGTTGTTGACGTAGTCCTGGCTGCGGAACAGCTGGCCGAGGATCGGCACCTGGTCGACGCCGGGCAGGCCGTTGATCGCCTGCTTGGTCTGCTGCTGGATCAGGCCAGCCATCGCCATCGAGCCGCCCGAGGGAATCTCGAGCGTGGTCTCGGCGCGGCGGGTCTGGATCGATGGGATGGTGATGGAGCTCGATGAGGTCGAGGACAGCGCCTGTGTCACCGAGATTGCGTTCTGGTTCGACAGCTCCGACACCTCGGTCATCACCCGCAGGCTGATGCGCCCTTCGCTGAGCACGACCGGCGTAAAGTTCAGGGAGATACCGAATTTCTTGTAGGTGATCTGAGTGGTACAGACATGCGTGGTCGGATCGCAGGAGTAGCCTGCGGGTATCGGGAATTCGCCGCCGGCGATGAAGGTCGCCGATTCACCCGAGATCGCCGTCAGGCTCGGCTCGGCCAGCGTCCGCATCACGCCGGCGCTTTCCATCGCGCGCATGGTGGCGCTGACGGTGGCCACGCCCTTGGCGAGGCCGGCGACGCCGAGCCCGTTGCCGCTGACCAGCGGTCCGCCGCTGACCGAGAAGGGGTTGGAGTTGTTGAAATTCACGACCGCAGTGCCGGCGTTCAGGCTGGCGCTGAGGTCGACGCCCATCTGCTTGACGATGTCGCGGCGCACTTCGCCGACGACGACCTTGAGCATCACCTGGTCGCGACCGCGCACGACGATGTTGTTGACGACCTTCTCCGAGCCGCCGACCAGCTTGGCGGCGACGTCGCCCGCCTGCTGCGCCTCGACCGGGCTCGACACCGAACCGGTCAGCATCACGCTGTCACCGACGCCTTCGATCTGCACGCCCGGCAGCGACTGGCGCAGTGCTGCGCGCATGCCGTTGAGGTCGCGCTTCACCGCGATGTCGTAGGAGGCGACCTGCTGGCCGTCGGCCGAGAAGAACACGACGTTGGTCTGACCGACCTGGCCGCCGATGATATAGGCGCGCTGCGCCGAGCGGATCACCGCATTGGCGATCTTGGGATCGGCCACCAGCACGTCCTTGACCTCACGCGGCAGGTCGATGACGACCGACTTGCCGACCCCGAGCGAGAGGAAGCGTGTCCTGGCCGGCGCGATCGTCGCAACCGGCGCCACGCCGAGATCCGGCGCCTGCATCGGCGCCTGGTCGCCGACCGGCGCGTCGGCACCGCTCGCCCAGTTCGGCGCCGTGACCAGCCCCAGCAGCAGCATTGCCCCCGTCCAGAACGCGCGTGCGCCATTCCCCCGAATGCGCATGCACGTCCGATTGTCCCCGTAGTTCATCTTGGGTGTCCCCATCACTTCTGTGACGTAAGTTGCCGCGCCGGCACGCCGTAGCGGATCACGCTGACGCCGCCGGGCCGCTTGATCGCCTGATCTTCGAGCGAGACTTCCGATGCGTTGGCATCGGCGATGCTGCGCAGTGCAAGCTGCAGCGTGCCGCCCTGGCGCGCGGCCGAGAGTGTGGCGGCCTGGTCGGGCCTGAGCTCGAGCGTGACGGTCTTGCCGACCACGGCGTTCTGGCCGTCCTTTTCCTTCGGCGCCTGATCGATCGCGAGCACGCGGATGTTGGTCAGGATGATCTCGGAAAGGATGATGTCATTGCCGTTGGTCTGGCCGTTGTTGCCGTTGGCGCCATGGCCGGCGTCGGGATTCTTCAGGCGCCGCGTCAGGATGATGTCGACGCGGTCGTTCGGCAGGATGAAGCCGCCGGCGCCGGTCTCGGCTGAAATCTCGGTGGAGATCGCGCGCATGCCGGATGGCAGGATCGCGGCCATGAAGCCGGAGCCATCGGCCTTCACCAGCTTCTGCTCTCGGATCGGCTCGCCCTGCATCAAGGGTACGCGCGCGATCGAGCCTGCAATCTGGTTTTGCGCCTCGGGTCTGTTGTCGCGGCGGATGAAAGCACCGCTCGCTGTCGCAGCGGGCCAGATCTGCCATTGCAGGTCCTCGGGCTTCAAAGCCTGGCCGAGCTGGATGTCGGATTTGGCGACGAGAACCTCGACCGTCGGCAGCTTCTCGGCCACCGGGAGGACCGGCGCGGGCTTGTTCTCATAGCCGTTCGCCAGATACGCGGCGACGCCGCCGGCGCCCAGCGCAATGACGAGAACGACAATGCGTGCGGTATTCATACGCTGCTACTCTTACGCGGGACACTCGAACCGCACGTGGCGGGTTCCCCGACGTCGATGAGTAGGCAGTAAAGGTATAAGGGGTGTTGCGAGCCCGAATGTGATGGCCGGTCACGGTGCGGGTTTTGGGCGGATGGTGAATGGCGCGTTATTCAAGCAGGCCGCGATCCCCGTAGATTCACGCACGTCGACACGCGCTCGCAGATGCCGTGCGAGCCGTCATGGTGAATGGGTGGTTAGGGTCTTGGCGAAGCTCGCAGCGAGCTCGCCACCGCAGCGAGGCGGAAACAATCCGACACATTGTCGGTGTCGTCCTGGCGTTCGCCAGGACGACATTGGAGAGGCGGTGTGCAACATCCGGATTTCGCTGGGCTCCATCCGGGCTACGAAACTAGACGCGCTACTTCTTTCGCTTCTGCTCGATCACGTCCCAGATCCTCGCCGCAATATCGGGGCCGCCGAGCCGCGCGATGGCGCGGATGC
The DNA here is from genome assembly GCF_000426265.1 of Bradyrhizobium sp. Cp5.3. Taxonomy (NCBI): domain Bacteria; kingdom Pseudomonadati; phylum Pseudomonadota; class Alphaproteobacteria; order Hyphomicrobiales; family Nitrobacteraceae; genus Bradyrhizobium; species Bradyrhizobium sp. Cp5.3. The sequence continues at coordinate 110,644 of NZ_AUFA01000020.1, forward strand.
CGGTGGGCGAGGTGACGTTGATCTCGGTAAGGCGGTCGTTGATCACGTCGAGGCCGACGAACAACAGGCCGCGCTGGCGCAGCGCGGGCCCGACCGTCTCGCAGATCTCGCGCTCGCGCGGGGTGAGCTCGGTCTCCTTTGCCGCGCCGCCGCGCACCATGTTGGAGCGCAGATCATCTGCGGCCGGCACGCGGTTCACGGCACCGGCGAATTCGCCGTTGACCAGGATGATGCGCTTGTCGCCGTGCTTCACCTCGGGGATGAACTGCTGGATCACCCAGGGCTCCTTGAACGTCACCGAGAACATGTCGAACAGCGAGCCGAAATTCATGTCCTGCGGCATCACGCGGAACACCGCCGCGCCGCCATGGCCGTGCAGCGGCTTCATCACGACGGCGCCGTGCTGCTCGCGGAAAGCGTTGATCTCATCGAGGTCGCGCGAGATCAGAGTCGGGGGCATCAGTTGCGGAAAATTCATCACGAACAGTTTTTCGGGCGCGTTGCGCACCGACGCCGGATCGTTGACGACCAGCGTCTTGGGATGGATGCGCTCCAAAAAGTGCGTCGAGGTGATGTAGGCGAGGTCGAACGGCGGATCCTGCCGCAGCAGCACGACATCAAAGCCGTTCAGCGCCTCACGCCGGGGCTCGCCGAGCTTGAAGTGATCGCCGGGCTCGTCGCGCACGGTCAGGAGCTGGACCGGAGCGACCAGCTCGTCGCCGACCATCGAGAGCTTGTCCGGCGTGTAATAGGACAGGCCATGGCCGCGCTTCTGCGCCTCCAGCAACAGCGCAAAGGTGGAATCCCCGCGGATGTTGATGCGGGCGATGGGGTCCATCTGGACGGCGACGTTCAGTTTCATGGGCTGCCTTTCAGGTCGAGGCGTCGAATGCCGCCAACACATGGCGTGGAAGTCGCTTCGGCGCAATCAGCATGGCGTCGAATCGCAATTCGAATTCGGCATGCTCGGGATGCGTAGCGAGCCAACCTTGCGCGGCGTCGATGATGCGCTGCTGCTGGCGCGGCGTCACGGCAAAGGCGGCCTCATCCAGGCTCGCACGCGCCTTGACCTCGACGAAGGCGATCAGGTTGCGGCGGCGCGCCACGATGTCGATCTCGCCATGCGGCGTGCGGTAGCGTTTTGCGAGGATGCGATAGCCCTTTGCCATCAGATAGGCGGCGGCGCGGCTCTCGGCTGAGATGCCGGTGCGGAACGCGGCCAGGCGCTCGGGCGAGGCGACTTTTAGTTCCGTCGGCGTGGTACCATTGGTCTTCGCCCCCTCAGTCTTCGGCATCGCCGCCCCGCAGATCCTTGGCGAGCTCGAGCGCGCGCGCATAGACCTCGCGGCGCGGTCGCCCGGAAAGCTCGACCGCATGCGCCACGGTGTCCTTGACGCTGTGCGTGGCGAGCTGCTCACGCAGGAGATCGTCGAGCGCATCCGATGTCAGCACCTCGGCATCGGCGGCGGGCGGGCCGATCACCAGCACGAATTCGCCACGGGTCTCCAGCGTGTCCGCTTCGCGCGCAAGCTGATGAAGCGGGGCGCGTGTGATCTCCTCGTGCAGCTTGGTCAGTTCGCGGCAGATCGCAGCTTCACGACCGCCCATGATCTCGGCGAGGTCGGCGAGCGTATCCTGCACGCGGTTGCCGGAGTCGAACATGACCAGCGTCGCATTGATGCGGGCAAGCTCGGTGAGGCGGCTGCGCCGGGCTGCAGATTTCGGGGGCAGAAAGCCTTCGAAGAAGAAGCGGTCTGTCGGCAAGGCCGCCAGCGACAGCGCTGCCAGCACCGAGGATGGGCCGGGCAGGGCGTAGACCGCGTGGCCGGCGGCGCAGACCTCGCGCACCAGCTTGAAGCCGGGATCGGAGATCAGGGGCGTGCCGGCATCGGAGACCAGCGCGACCGAGCCGCCCTGCGCCAGCGCCTCCAGGATTTTTGGGCGCGCAGCTTCCGCGTTGTGCTCGTGATAGGGCTTGAGCTGAGCCGCGATGGCGTAGCGCTCCGTCAGGCGCCGCGTGATGCGGGTGTCCTCGCAGGCGATCACATCGACACCAGCCAAGGTCTCGAGCGCCCGCAGCGTAATGTCCCCGAGATTTCCGATGGGGGTCGCGACCAGATGCAGGCCGGGCGCGGCCTTCGGCGCGGCAAGGCGATGGGCGTCGATGGAAAAACCGCGCGGGGCGGAGTCCGCCGCACCTTCAGGCATATTTATCGGGGCCGGCTTTGCGCGCATAATGAGATGAACTTAGGCATGATCCGAGGGGCTGGGAACCAGTCCGCCGAAAAAGTTCAGGACCGACGCAGGGGCGGGGACGGACGGGAATGTGATCCATCGGGATCACATTCGAGAGGGAAACAAGCGCTGGCGCCATATTCGCGGCGGAAACGCCGCCTTGATGCTGCGTGACGGACGGCGAACAGTTGGCCGGGACGGGGAGGCGTTCGCGTTAGGCGGTCATTATCCTTTTGTTTTGGTTAACTATTTGTCGAGAGTATGCGTGAATCCGCGGCCTTGGTCGCGGCAAGACTGGTTCTGACCGGCCAGAAGTGGCCGGTCAAAAGAAGAGTTGCCATGGTGGGCCCGAATTATCCCAAGTTCTCTTCCGAAGAATCGGAGGAGTCTTCCGTTCCGGGCCCCCGTTTGGCGGGGGCGACCCGACGCAGCGCGCTTGGCCTGTTGCTCGGCGCGCCGCTGCTGTCGGCCTGCGCGGGCGTGCAGCAGAGCCTCAGCCAGTTCTCCAACCCCTTCAGCAGCTCTTCGCCTCCGGCCCAGCCCGCCGGGCCGCCGCAGCAGGCGACGACCGCCGGGACCGGCGGCGTGAAAGTCGCCCTGATCCTGCCGCTCTCGGCCGCAGGCAATGCGGGGCTCGCCGCGCAATCCATGCGCAACGCCGCCGAGATGGCGCTGGCCGAGTTCCAGAATCCCAACATCCAGCTCCTGATCAAGGACGACAATGGCAGCCCGCAAGGCGCGCAACAGGGCGCGCAGCAGGCGGTCGATGAAGGCGCCGAGATCATCCTGGGACCGCTGTTCGCGCAGTCAGTCCCGGCGGTGGCGCAGGTGGCGCGCGCGCGCGGCATCTCGGTGATGGCGTTCTCGACAGACTCCAGCATCGCAGGCCGCGGCGTGTATCTGCTCAGCTTCCTGCCGGAGTCCGACGTCAATCGCATCATCGAATATTCCGCGAGCATCGGAAAACGGTCCGTCGCTGCGCTCGTGCCCGAGAATGCCTATGGCAATGTCGTCGAGGCAGCGCTGAAGGCGGCGGTGCCGCGGCGCGGCGGCCGTCTCGTCGCGTTCGAGAAATACGGGTCCGATCGGGCGACGGCGGCGCGCACCGTGGCACCCCAGCTCGGCAGCGCGGATGCGCTGTTCATTGCCGATGACGGCGATGCCGTGGTCGCGGTCGCGGATGCGCTGACGGCCGCGGGCGCGAATCTGCGCAACATTCAGATGCTGGGCACCGGCCTTTGGGACAATCCGCGCGTCTATGCCAGCGCCGCGCTCCAGGGTGGCCTCTACGCTGCGCCGGATCCAGCCGGCTTCCGCGCTTTCTCCGGCCGTTATCGCACCAAATTCGGTGGCGAGCCGGTGCGCACGGCGACGCTCGCCTATGATGCAGTGGCCCTCGTCGCCGCGCTCGCGCGCACGCAAGGCACGACGCGCTTCTCCGCCGACGTGCTCACCAACCCCTCCGGTTTCGCCGGCATCGACGGCCTGTTCCGCTTCCGCGCCGACGGCACCAATGAGCGCGGGCTTGCGGTGATGAAGGTGACCACGGGTGGTGGTGTTGCGGTGGCCGGCTCGCCGAAGAGTTTTGGGGCTTAGCGCGCTGCCGTAGGGTGGGCAAAGCGAAGCGTGCCCGCCGCTTCAATCCAGTTTGCGGACAGGTGGTGAGCACGGCGCAAGTGCGCCTTTGCCCACCCTACGGCATCGCGTTACGCCGCGAGATCCGCGACCACGGCATCCAGAACCGGAAATCCGCTACTCGTCACACGCAGGCGGCCCGTCGGATCCACCGTGATCGCGCCTTCCTCGCGCAGCAGCGCGATGCGGCGGGGGTCGAGCGGGCGGCCGGAGAGTGCGGTGTAGCGATCGGGGTCGATGCCCTCGGCGAGGCGCAATCCCATCAGCAGAAATTCGTCGGCCCGCTCTTCGCTGTTGAGGAGCTCGTCGGTGACGACGCCATGGCCGGAAGCTTCGACCCGCATCAGCCAGGCTTCGGGGCGCTTCTCGGTGGCGGTCGCGTGCCTGATGCCGTCGATGTCGAGACGGCCGTGGGCGCCGGGGCCGATGCCGGCATATTCCTCACCACGCCAGTAGACGAGATTGTGCCGGCACTCCGCGCCGCGCCGCGCGTGATTTGAAATCTCGTAGGCAGGCAGGCCGAGCCTGTCGCAGGTCTCCTGCGTCACGTCGTAGAGCGCGCGGGCGACCGCTTCGTCCGGCGTCTTCAATTTGCCGGCCTGGTGCAGGCCGAAGAACGGCGTGCCTTCCTCGATCGTCAATTGATAGAGCGACAGGTGCTCGGCCGCTTCATCGATGGCGTGGCGGAGCTCGTCGGCCCACATCGCCGGCGTCTGGTCGGGGCGGGCGTAGATCAGGTCGAACGAATAGCGGTCGAACGAGCGGCGCGCGATGGCGACCGCATCGAGCGCCTCGCGGGCGCTATGCAGGCGGCCCAGCGCCTTCAGCGAGGCATCGTCGAGCGCCTGCACACCGAGCGAGACGCGATTGACGCCGGCGGTGCGATAGCCGGCGAAGCGCGTGGCTTCGACGCTGGTCGGATTCGCCTCCAGCGTGACTTCGACATCTTTGGCGACGGTCCAATGCTTGCCGATGGCGTCGAGCACCGCGCCGACGGTCGCGGGCTGCATCAGCGACGGCGTGCCGCCGCCGAGGAAGATCGAGGTGACTTCGCGGCCGGGCGCGCGCTCGGCGGTGGTTGCGATCTCGCGAGCGAAGGCCGCCGCAAAGCGCGCCTCGTCGATCGCGGCGTGCCGGACATGGCTGTTGAAATCGCAATAGGGACACTTCGACAGGCAGAACGGCCAGTGCACGTAGACGCCGAAGGCTTCCTTAGCGCGGCTCAAGGCAGATCTCCGCCAGTTTCACGAAGGCACGGGCACGATGTGACAAGCCAAGGCCGATCGGCGGCAGGCCGTGCTTCTCGACGCTGGTCATCTCGCCGAAGGTGCGACCGTGGCCATCCGGCAGGAACATCGGATCATAACCGAAGCCGGCCGTGCCGCGCGGCGGCCACACCAGCGTGCCGTCGACGCGCGCCTCGACCTCTTCAAGATGATCGTCGGGCCAGGCGACGCAGAGCCCCGAGACGAAGTGGGCCTTGCGCTTGTCGGGCGTGGTGGCGCCGCGCTCCTGCAACAGGCGCTCGATCTGCGCCATCGCCGCGGCAAAGTCCTTGTTGGGGCCGGCCCAGCGAGCGCTGTAGATGCCGGGAGCGCCGTCGAGCGCGTCGACCACGATGCCGGAATCATCGGCGAAGGCCGGCAGCTTCGTCGCCTTTGCCGCCGCGATCGCCTTGATCGCGGCGTTGCTGCGGAAATCGTTGCCGGTCTCTTCGGGCTCGGCCAAGCCAAGGTCACCGGCCGAGACCGCCGCGACGCCATGGGGCGCGAGCAGCTCCCGCATCTCGGCGAGCTTGCCGGGATTGTGGGTCGCGATCACGAGTTTTCCGGTGATTCGGCGGTGCATGGCCTATTGACTACGCCACGGCCAGTTTCTGCAAGTCCACGAGACGCGCGACGCCCTTGCGCGCCAGCGCCATCAGCGCCAGGAACTCGGTTTCCGTGAACGGTTCGCGTTCCGCGGTGCCCTGCACCTCGATGATGCGGCCGTCGCCCGTCATGACGAAATTGGCGTCGGTCTCGGCTTCCGAATCCTCGGCATAATCGAGGTCGAGCACCGGGGTGCCGTTGTAGATGCCGCAGGAGATCGCGGCGACATTGTCGCGCAGCACGTTGGCCTTGATCATGTTGCGCGACTTCATCCAGTTGACGCAATCGGCGAGCGCGACCCAGGCGCCGGTGATCGAGGCGGTGCGTGTGCCGCCGTCGGCCTGGAGCACGTCGCAATCGACCGTGATCTGGCGTTCGCCGAGCGCTTCGAGGTCGATGATGGTGCGCAGCGAGCGGCCGATCAGGCGCTGGATCTCGACGGTGCGGCCGCTCTGTTTTCCGGCGGACGCCTCGCGGCGGGTGCGCTCCAGCGTGGCGCGCGGCAGCATGCCGTATTCGGCGGTGACCCAGCCGCGGCCCTGGCCCTTCAGCCACGGCGGCAGGCGGTCCTCCAGCGTGGCGGTGACCAGCACATGGGTGTCGCCGAATTTCACGAGGCAGGAGCCTTCCGCATATTTGACGACGCCACGCTCCAGCGTCACGGGGCGCAACTCGTCGGGCGCACGGCGGCTTGGCCGCATGGGAAATCCTCCAAAACTCAGGGGAAAAGGCTGTTCGCGGTGCTTGTAGGAGGGGGAAGGGTGGGCGGCAAGGTTTTTTCGCCCCAACGCCGCGCTTGTCAGAACCCTCAGGGATGGACAAATTACAAGCATCTGAGAGGAGTTAACGTCTGTGGCCCATCACGATCCGATCCATCTGATCGCGCCGCACGCAGGCCTGGCCCAGCTCAACGAGCGTTCCCGCGACATCTTTCGTCAAATTGTCGAAAGCTATCTCGCGACCGGTGAGCCGGTCGGCTCGCGCAACATTTCCCGGCTGATCACGGTTCCGCTGTCGCCGGCCTCGGTGCGCAACGTGATGGCCGATCTCGAGCAGCTCGGCCTGATCTATGCTCCGCATACCTCCGCTGGCCGGCTGCCGACCGAACTCGGCCTGCGCTTCTTCGTCGACGCCCTGATGCAGGTCGGCGAGCTCAACGAGGCCGAACGCCAATCGATCCAAAGCCAGCTCGCCTCCGTCGGCCAGGCCCAGTCGGTCGAGGCGGCGCTGGACCAGGCGCTGACGCGGCTGTCGGGCCTCACCCGGGCCGCCGCGGTCGTGATGACGCCAAAATCCAATGCGCGGCTGAAGCATATCGAATTCGTCCGCCTGGAACCGGAGCGGGCGCTGGTCATCCTGGTCGGTGAGGACGGCCAGGTCGAAAACCGCGTGCTGTCGCTGCCGCCCGGAGTTCCCTCCTCGGCGCTGACGGAAGCCAGCAACTTCCTCAATGCGCGGATTCGGGGCCGGACGCTGGCCGAAGCACGACTCGAGCTCGAAACCGCGTTGGGACGGGCCCGCGCCGAGCTCGATCAACTGACGCAGAAGGTGATCTCGGCCGGAATCGCGAGCTGGTCCGGCGGCGAGAACGAGGACCGCCAGCTCATTGTCCGCGGCCACGCCAATCTGCTCGAGGACCTGCATGCGCTGGAGGATCTCGAACGCGTGCGCCTCCTGTTCGACGATCTCGAGACCAAACGCGGCGTGATTGACCTTTTGGGCCGTGCCGAGACCGCCGAGGGCGTGCGAATCTTCATCGGCAGCGAGAACAAGCTGTTCTCGCTGTCCGGCTCCTCCACCATCATCTCGCCCTACCGGGATGCCGCCGGCCATATCGTCGGTGTTTTGGGCGTGATCGGGCCGACGCGGCTGAACTATGCCCGGGTGATCCCGACCGTGGACTATGCCGCCCGCATCGTCAGCCGCCTCCTGGGGGGCTGACCGGCAGTTTAGGCCGATCACGGGCGCTTGATTTTCGTAGCTTTAGGCACGATATCCCAGCCAACAATCCCTTGAGACGAGTTCGAGACAGCAGCCGATGACCGATCAAAACCGGCAACCCGAAGACACGGCCGCGCCGACCGGCGAGCCCGTGGTGTCGAAGCCCTATGTGATGCCCGACGATCCCGAGCCTGGTTCGGTCGAGCTGCTGCAAAAGGAAGCCGCCGAGGCGCGCGACCGGATGCTGCGGACGCTGGCGGAGATGGAGAACCTGCGCAAGCGCACCACCAAGGAGGTCGCTGACGCCCGTCTCTATGGCATCACCGGCTTTGCCCGCGATGTGCTCGACATCGCCGACAATCTCCAGCGCGCGCTCGATGCCGTCCCGGCCGAGGACCGCGCCAATGCCGACCCCGGCCTGAAATCGCTGATCGAGGGTGTCGAGCTCACCGAGCGCTCGCTGCTCAATGCGCTGGAAAAGCACGGCGTGAAGAAGTTCGACCCGCAGGGCCAGAAGTTCGACCCCAATTTCCAGCAGGCGATGTTCGAGGTGCCTGATTCGTCGGTGCCGTCAGGCACCGTGGTGCAGGTCGTGCAGGCCGGCTACACGATCGGCGAGCGCGTGCTGCGCCCGGCGCTGGTCGGTGTCGCCAAGGGCGGCGCCAAGGCCGCGGCCGCCGCCAACAACAACGAATCGAACGGCGCGGCGTAAGCCGCGCTTGCCGCATTCCTGCTTGCGCAGACCCTCATGCCGAGCAGCTTGTGGGGTTTTCTCGTCATTCCGGGCTCGCGCTGACGCGCGAGCTCGGCCTTCGTGGTTCGAGACGGCGCTGACGCGCTTCCTCACCATGAAGGTCTGACAGGCCTTCCTAAGCGCTCACCACGATATCACCCGACTGAATCCGCTTCACGCCGGCCTTGGCCATATCGGCCCAGGCCTTGGCCAGCGAGCCCTGCGTGTCGATACCGCGGCAGGCGTCCTCCACGACATAGACCTCGAAACCCGCCTTGCGCGCGTCGAGTGCGGTCCAGGCGACGCAGAAATCTGTCGCCAGCCCCGCGACGAAGACGCGCTTGATCTTGCGCCCCTTGAGGTAGCCGGCGAGCCCGGTCGAGGTCTTGCCGTCGGCTTCGAGGAACGCCGAGTAGCTGTCGACGTCCTTGTGAAAGCCCTTGCGGATGATCAGCTCGGCTTGCGGGATCGAGAGGTCCTTCGACAGCGCGGCGCCGTCGGTGCCCTGCACGCAATGATCCGGCCACAGCACCTGCTTGCCGTAAGGCAGATCGATGGTCTCGAACGGCTTCTTGCCGGAGTGCACCGAGGCGAAGGAAACGTGGCCTTGCGTGTGCCAGTCCTGCGTCATCACCACGTTCGCAAACGCTTTCGCGATCCGGTTGATCACGGGCACCACCTGCTCGCCTTCCTTCACGGCGAGGCTGCCGCCGGGCAGGAAGCAATTCTGTACGTCGATCACGAGCAGCGCGGATGCATCATCCGGCTTGATCGATGCCGCCGCGAGGACCGGATTTGACGCAAGGGTCGCAAGCGCCGTCGTCCCAAGCGCCGCCAAGACTTGTCGCCGATCCAGCATCGTTCGCCTCCCTCCAGGATGAACCCAACGAGGGAGGAGCGTAGTTCCGCTGGTGTACGAACAGAAGCCCGAAAATGCAGCCGGTTCTGTCCAGCGCTTGGGCTAGCCCTTCGGCTGGATGCCGTCGCGCACGGCGCGGAAGCGGGTGAAGGCGTTCGACCACTGGTCGCGCGGGGCGCTGGCGATGATGCGCAGCGAGGTGCTGCCGCCGAAGCGGATCCACTGCACCACCGTCACCGGGGTCTTGTCCTTGCCGCTGACGCCGTCGATCCGGGTCTCATAGCCCTGCTGGCCGTTGATGCGGATCGGCTCGGACATGGTGACGCGCGATTCGCGCATGCCGGGGATCTGGAGCGCCGCTTCCTGGGCAAAGCGGGCGCGGTCGTCGGCCTGCTGCGGCGTCGCACCGATCAAGCCGAGGATCATGTATGGCTTGGGCTCGAAGCCCGAGCTCTCGTCGCCATCGGCGAGGATGATGCTGATGCCGGGCGCCAGCGTGCGGACATTCTTGAACTCGGCGAGATCGGTGATCTTGAACGGCATCAGCGCGATCTGCTCGTCGACCGAGACCTCCCTGCGGGTGACGGTGCTCGCAAACATCTGCCGCACCGCCTCGTCGGTGTAGATCTTGGTGGCGTTCTCGGGGATCTGCACGGCGACATAGCCGGAGAAGCCGGCGCCCGGCACGATCATCGAGTAGCGTTTCACCGGAGTATCGCCGGCCTTGCCGCTCTCCGTGGTGAAATAGGCAAGGCCCGCGGGCGTCTCGATCTTGTCCTGCTTGACGCCGGTGCCCGCAGGATTGGCGTTGAAGGCGCTCGCGACCTCGCCATAAGCCGCCGGCGGCAGCTCGGTGACCAGCACCTTGACGCTGCCGTCCTCGTTCTCGAAGCCCGGAAAGGTCTTGGCCTTGTTGAGGCCGATGAGCGGCACCATGCCGAGGCGCAAGCCAGGCGGAAACACGGCATCGGCGGAGGCGGCCGGAAGCGCGGAAGCAACGAGGAGCGCGAGCGCGGCGAGGGGGCGGATGAGCTTCATGGGCACTCTACTTGGTTCACATTGAGGCCGTTCGATGGTGGGCCATCGGGCCTCTTTGTCGCGTGAGGCAGCCCCGCTTGCGAGGCGACCCGACGGCCCGCCTTTTAGCGGGTTTGGTCTTGCCGCAACAGGGCCGGGCGGCCTGCGGCGACGGCTCTGGCGAGGGCAGGGACCTGTTAATATTTCCTCACCCGCAAGGCCGGCGGCACCCGGATATGATCTTCCAAAACCCAATGTTTTCACGGCCGAAACTTGCGTTCGGTCCTTGCGGCCCCCTCCCCCCCTCCTATATGAGCCTCAACCATCGCAATATCGCGGATGTTTGATCTTAGGGGGTTTTGGATCGGGTGCCTTCTGGGCCCAACCAACCTGCCGCAATAAAGAAGGATATCAGGACCATGGGAAAGGTCATTGGGATCGACCTCGGCACCACGAACTCGTGCGTCGCCGTAATGGATGGCAAGAACGCCAAAGTCATCGAGAATTCCGAAGGCATGCGCACGACGCCTTCGATCGTCGCCGTCACGGATGATGGCGAGCGCCTCGTCGGCCAACCCGCCAAGCGCCAGGCCGTCACCAATCCCGAGCGCACCTTCTTCGCAGTGAAGCGCCTCATTGGCCGCCGCTACGACGACCCGATGGTCGAGAAGGACAAGAAGCTCGTTCCGTACAAGATCGTGAAGGCTTCCAACGGCGACGCCTGGGTCGAGGCCGACGGCCAGACCTATTCGCCCTCGCAGGTCTCGGCGTTCATCTTGCAGAAGATGAAGGAGACCGCGGAAGCCCATCTCGGCCAGAAGGTCGATCAGGCCGTCATCACCGTTCCCGCCTACTTCAACGACGCCCAGCGCCAGGCGACCAAGGACGCCGGCAAGATCGCGGGCCTTGAAGTGCTGCGCATCATCAACGAGCCGACCGCGGCCGCGCTCGCCTACGGCCTGGACAAGACCAAGGCCGGCACGATCGCCGTGTACGACCTCGGCGGCGGTACGTTCGATATCTCCATTCTCGAAATCGGCGACGGCGTGTTCGAGGTGAAGTCGACCAACGGCGACACCTTCCTCGGCGGCGAAGATTTCGACATGCGCCTGGTCGGCTATCTCGCCGACGAGTTCCAGAAGGAACAGGGCATCAACCTGCGCAACGACAAGCTCGCGCTGCAGCGCCTGAAGGAGGCCGCTGAAAAGGCCAAGATCGAGCTGTCGTCGACGACGCAGACCGAAATCAACCTGCCCTTCATCACCGCGGACCAGACCGGCCCGAAGCATCTGACGATGAAGCTCACCCGCGCCAAGTTCGAGGCGCTGGTCGACGATCTCATCCAGAAGACGGTCGAGCCCTGCCGCAAGGCGCTGAAGGATGCCGGCGTCACCGCCGGTGAGATCGGCGAAGTGGTTCTGGTCGGCGGCATGTCGCGCATGCCGAAGGTCCAGGAAGTCGTGAAGCAGCTGTTCGGCAAGGAGCCGCACAAGGGCGTGAACCCGGACGAAGTCGTGGCGATCGGTGCCGCGATCCAGGCCGGCGTGCTCCAGGGCGACGTCAAGGACGTGCTGCTGCTCGACGTGACCCCGCTGTCGCTGGGCATCGAGACGCTGGGCGGCGTGTTCACCCGCATCATCGACCGCAACACCACGATCCCGACCAAGAAGAGCCAGGTGTTCTCGACCGCCGAGGACAACCAGAACGCGGTCACCATCCGTGTCTTCCAGGGCGAGCGTGAAATGGCGGCCGACAACAAGATGCTCGGTCAGTTCGACCTGATGGGCATTCCGCCGGCCCCGCGCGGCATGCCGCAGATCGAGGTGACCTTCGACATCGACGCCAACGGCATCGTCAACGTCTCGGCCAAGGATAAAGCGACCGGCAAGGAGCAGCAGATCCGCATCCAGGCCTCCGGCGGTCTGTCGGAATCCGACATCGACAAGATGGTCAAGGACGCCGAGGCCAATGCCGCGGCCGACAAGCAGCGCCGCGAGGCGGTCGATGCCAAGAACCATGCCGACGCACTGGTTCATTCCACCGAGAAGGCGCTGGCCGAGCACGGTTCGAAGGTTGCCGAGACCGAGCGCCGCGCCATCGAGGATGCCGTCAGCGATCTCAAGGAAGCGCTGAAGGGCAACGATGCCGAGGCGATCAAGGCCAAGACCAATACGCTGGCCCAGGCTTCGATGAAGCTTGGCGAGGCCATGTACAAGCAGCAGGCCGAGGCCGACGCGGCCAAGGACGCTGCGAAGGACGACGTGGTCGACGCGGAATTCACCGAGGTCGACGACGACAAGAACAACAAGAAGTCCGCCTGAAACCCTTAGAGGGTCATGATGCGGACGGCTTGGACCCCACACGCTCTACCGGCCTCCCCCCTCAGCGGGGAGGCCGTCGTGTCGGGTCGGACGGGGCCTCTCCCCGTTACGATCAATCAATTCCCAGCCGTTATGCTGAATGCCGCCGTGCTGCCCTCTGCCGCAGGGCGGAAGGCTGCCTATATTGTCGCGTGGCGACGCTGTTTCGCTCCGACTTGAATCGCGATTGGATAGACCGAGTCCGACATGTCCACCAAGCGCTGCTACTACGAAACCCTCGAAGTCGAACGCGACGCCGATGATTCCGTACTGAAATCGTCCTTCCGCAAGCTGGCGATGAAATTCCACCCCGATCGCAACCCCGGGGACGACACCAGCGAAGTCCGGTTCAAGGAAATCAACGAGGCCTACGAGGTCCTCAAGGACAAGGACAAGCGCGCGGCCTATGATCGTTACGGCCACGCCGCCTTCGAGCAGGGCGGTGGCGGTGCCGGCTTCGGTGCCGGCTTTGCCTCCTCTTTCTCCGACATTTTCGAGGATCTGTTCGGCATGGCCGGGCAGCGCGGTCGCGGCGGCCGCGAGCGCGGCGCCGACCTGCGCTACAACATGGAAATCACGCTCGAGGAAGCCTTTGGCGGCAAGACGGCGCAGATCGAGATTCCCGTCTCCGTCACCTGCGAGGCCTGCTCGGGCACCGGCGCCAAGGCCGGCACCAAGCCGAAGACCTGCTCGACCTGCGGCGGCGCCGGCCGCGTGCGGCAGTCACAGGGCTTCTTCACGCTCGAGCGCACCTGCCCGGGCTGCCAGGGCCGTGGCCAGATGATCGAGGATGCCTGCCCGTCCTGCGCGGGTCAGGGCCGGGTCACGCGCGAGCGCACGCTGTCGGTCAACATCCCCCAGGGCGTCGAGGACGGCACAAGGATCAGGCTAGCCGGCGAGGGCGAAGCCGGTGTCCGCGGCGGCCCGCCCGGCGACCTCTACATCTTCCTGTCGCTGGCCCAGCACCAGTTCTTCCAGCGTGACGGCGCCGACCTGCATTGCCGCGTGCCGATCTCGATGGTGACGGCTGCGCTTGGCGGCGAATTCGAGGTGCCGACCATCGAGAAGGCCAAGACCAAGGTGAAGGTCCCGGCCGGGACCCAGTCCGGCCGCCGATTCCGCATTGCATCAAAAGGTATGCCAGTGCTGCGCTCGCGCCAGATGGGCGACATGTATGTCCAGGTCGTGGTCGAGACCCCGCAGAACCTCACCAAGAAGCAGCAGGAATTGCTGGCCGAGTTCGAAAAGCTCTCTTCCGGCAACACTCAGCCGGAATCCGAGGGTTTCTTCGCCAAGGTCAAGGACTTCTTCGGTAACCGGGCGAACTGACTCGGCTTGACCGTTCCGCCCGCGGCCTATACCTCTTTATGACTATTTTCTGACACGCCGCGGCGACGCGGTCCCCGTCCGGTCCTGACATGCCATTGCCATCGTCCGCGCGTGCGTTGAAGAAGCCCCGTCTCGACGACGAGGTCCGTTTTCTCCGATCGTGGATCGAAAAGCCGCTCCATATGGGCGCCGTGATGCCTTCGGGTAAGCTCCTTGCCCGGACCATGGCCCATTATGTCGACGTCGATTCGGACGCACCGGTGGTCGAGCTCGGACCCGGCACCGGCGCCATCACCTCGGCGCTGATCGAGCGCGGCGTCGATCCAAAGCGCCTCGTCCTCGTCGAATACAATCCCGGCTTCTGCGCGCTGCTGCGCGACCGCTATCCGCAGGCCAAGGTTGTGCAGGGCGATGCTTACCGCCTGCGAGACACGCTCTGGAACGTGCTGAGCGCGCCGGCTTCCGCGGTCGTCTCCGGCCTGCCGCTGGTGACCAAGCCGATGCTGACACGGCTGCGGCTCATTCGCGATGCCTTCACGGCGCTGGCGCCCGGCGCTCCCTTCGTGCAGTTCACCTATGCGGTGGTGCCGCCGATCCCGAAATCGCTGCCCGGCGTGTCCACAGAGGCCTCGGAACGGATCTGGATGAACCTTCCGCCGGCCCGCGTCTGGGTGTATCGCAAGGACTAATTCCGCCGGCTTCCTCTATTGCGCGGCGGGCTCGTTTCGCCGAACGCATTGGATTGGATGCCCGCACCAAGAATCCTGGTCATTCCCGGCTCGCTGCGCACCGGCTCGCACAATGCGAAGCTGGCGGCGGTCGCTGCATATGAATTCGCCCAGGCCGGCGTCGACGTCACCCGCGTCTCGCTCGCCGATTTTCCGCTGCCGATCTATGATGGCGACCTGCAGGCCAAGTCCGGCGTGCCGAAGCACGCGGTCAATCTCAAGCGCATGATCGGCGCGCATCAGGGCGTCCTGATCGTCACGCCCGAATACAATGCTTCGGTGCCGCCGCTCCTGAAGAACGCGATCGACTGGGTCAGCCGCGTGCAGGATCCGCACGAGGCGCGCGGCGAAGTGTTCCGCAACCGTGTCTTCGCGCTTGCCGGCGCCTCGCAGAGCCGGCTCGGCGCGTCCCGCGCGCTCCAAGCGTTGCGGCTGATCCTGACCTCCTGCCACGCCAATGTGATTGCCGGCCAACTCGCGCTCGCCTTTGCCGACCAGGCCTATGACGATATGGACAGGTTGAAGAGCCAGGCCGATATCGACGCGCTGAAGGAGCTGGTGCGGCAGTTGATCGACGTTTCCCAACGCATGATGTGAGGTGACATGACGCCAACCGAAATCGCCCCCAAGGACCGCCTGATCGTCGCGCTCGATCTGCCGAGCGTTGATGCCGCGGAGGCGATGATCAATCGGCTCGGCGACAGCGTCACCTTCTACAAGATCGGCTATCGGCTCGCCTATGCCGGCGGCTTGCCGCTGGTCGGCAAGCTCGCCGACAAGGGCAAGAAAGTCTTCCTCGATCTCAAGCTGCACGACATCGGCAACACGGTGACGCAGGGCGTCGAGAGCATCACCAGGTTGGGGGCGACCTTCCTCACCGTGCACGCCTATCCGCAGACCATGAAGGGCGCCGTCGAAGGCCGCGGCAATACCAGCCTGAAGATCCTCGCGGTCACGGTGCTGACCTCCTACAACGACGACGACCTGCACGCCGCCGGCTATCGGCTCGGTGTCTCCGAGCTGGTCGAAGCACGCGCCCAGCAGGCGCAGGTGCTCGGCGTCGATGGCCTCGTCTGCTCACCGGAAGAAGTGGGTGCCTTGCGCAAGATCGTCGGGCACCAGATGAATCTCGTCACCCCCGGCATTCGGCCCGCAGGCTCTGCGACCGGCGATCAGAAGCGCATCATGACGCCGGGCCGCGCGATTGCCGCGGGCTCCGACTATCTCGTCGTCGGGCGACCGGTGGTGGAAGCGGCCGATCCAAAGGCTACGGCTGAGGCAATCCAGGTCGAGATCGCGCAAGCGGTCGGCTGACCGACACACCAAGGAGAAGAAGAATGGCAAAAGGCTACTGGATCGGACGCGTCGACGTGTCGAATGACGAGGGCTACAAGCCCTATGCGGTCGCGAACGGCCCGATCTTCAAGAAATGGGGCGGTCGCTTCGTCGTCCGCGCTGGCAAGTTCACCACCGTCGAGGGCCAAAGCCGCACGCGCAACGTGGTGATCGAATTCCCGGACTACGAGACCGCGATCGCCTGCTACAATTCGCTGGAATACCAGGCCAACATCAAGGTGCGCCAGCCGCACTCGATCGCCGACCTCATCATCATCGAGGGCTACGACGGCCCGCAGCCCTGAGAACGCACGCTCACGAGAGCATGTCCTGATTGACGCGAGGGCGATCCGCTCTCGCGTACAGAACGCGCATCCGATACTCGGCGGACATCGTCTTGACGGCCTCACGCGATCAAACGGGTGGGACCGTTGGCGCCTGAGGCGAAGGCTTCGGCGTCATTAGTTCCAATCATTTGCCGGATTCTTTTGTCCCCAAATGGGGATTGCCGCATCCATCGCCCTTCCTCCAAGGTTGCTTGATCGAAGGCCCCATCGATTGGTGATGGGCATCAAGCAACCCGAAATCTGCGAAGTCCATGACGGGCCGCAAGGCGACCCGCATCGCGCATTTCCATGCAAAGGGAGCGGAGATCATGGCAGTGATCATCGGAACAGCAGGCGACGATGTATTGCCTGGCACGGCTGCGGACGATCAGATCTTCGGCCTTCAAGGTAACGACACCATTACTGGCCTAGATGGCAATGATACCGTAAGCGGCGGCGCGGGCAACGATTCCATCGATGGCGGTGCTGGCAACGACACCCTGAATGGAAATGCCGGCATCGATACGATCACCGGCGGCGATGGCGATGACACGATCAATGGCGGTGCGGGTGACGATACGCTGAACGGAAACGCCGGCATCGACACCATCCATGGCGACCAGGGCAACGACATCATCGATGGTGGAACCGGCGATGATCACCTGTTTGGTGACGCCGGCGACGACAGCATCCACGGCGGCGATGGCAATGATGACGTCCATGGCGGCGCGGGTGCCGACACCCTGTGGGGCGACGCCGGCAACGATACATTGGACGGCGATGCCGGCAATGACGTCTTGAACGGTGGCGACGGTAACGACGTACTCAACGGTGGTTTCGGAGATGACACTCTGAACGGCGACGCTGGCAACGACACGCTGAACGGCGGACTTGGCAATGACCTGCTGAATGGCGGCACCGGTGACGACATTCTGAACGGCGGTCTGGGTGCCGATACTCTGAACGGTGGTGACGGCAACGACACCATGCATGGCAATGCGGGCGACGACATCATGGATGGCGGCGCCGGCAACGATACGATGTTCGGCGATGCCGGCGACGATGAAATGGCCGGCGGCGCAGGTAACGACGTCATGAGCGGCGGCGCCGGTGATGATGAGCTCAGCGGCGGAACCGGGAACGATACGCTCAACGGCGACGCCGGTGATGACACGCTCGACGGCGGCGACGGCACCGATACCCTGAATGGCGGCGATGGGGCCGACATCCTGTCGGGAGGCGCCGGCAACGACACTCTGAATGGCGGCGCCGGGGATGACGAGCTGAACGGCGGCAACGGAGCCGACGTTCTCAGCGGCGGGCTCGGCGACGACGTGCTGACGGGCGGCGCGGGGACCGATACGCACAATTTCGGCGACAACACGGCTACCAACTTCGGTAACGATGAAGTCACCGACCTCAGCTTTGCCGATGGCGATGCCGTTCATGTCGATGCTCCGCCAGGCTTTGACCCGGCTACGGTCGTCGTGGAGGACGACGGCACCAACACCGTGCTGGATTTCGGCTTCGGCGCGATCCAGCTCGATGGCATCACGGGCGGTGCGACGCCGTTCGAGTCGATCGACGACATCAACAATGCCGCCGGTTATACCGCCGTCGAAATTGCCTAGCAATCACCAGCGGGAGCGGGGCGGCCGTTAGGCCGCCCTGCTCTCTGTACATACTCAGTCAGTGATAGTGCCGGCCAGTTATGTATTCGCGTAACCGTGGTGCGATCCCAGCGTCTGGCGAGAGATCGCTGGTGGCTTTGATTCCCGGACGATCCGCATTGGTGTGGATCGTGTGTTTCAGCGTGTCCGTAAACCTGCTGCTGCTGGTCGTACCCTTCTACTCCATCGAAGTGTTCGACCGCGTGCTGAGCAGCGGGAGCGTCGAGACCCTTGTTGGCCTCACCGTCATCGCCGTGGGCGCTCTCGGCTTCAGCGCTGTCTTCGACACGTTTCGTAACCGATTGTTGAGCCGCTTCGCCGTCGGATTCGAGCGCTGCCTCGCCCCGATCCTCCTTGAAAGCAGCATTATCGGCGCCGCGCCGGGCGATGGCCGGCCGCACGATCTCGTCAAGCTTCGCGAGTTGAGGACTTTCCTGTCGAGCGGAACGGTCACATCGCTGATAGATGCTCCATTCCTCCCGGTGTTCATTCTCATCCTGTTCTTCCTGCATCCTTGGTATGGCCTCATCGCCCTGACCGGGGTGGGGGCCCTGCTGGCCATGGGAGTTGCAAGCCACCGGATCGCGCGCGGGGAAATCGCGCAAGCCTCGCACGCCGCGTTGAAGACGCAGGCGATGCTCGATGGAATTGTCCGGCACTCCAGCGTGGTGCAGGCGATGGGCTGGACGCGAGGCGCCATCCGCGCATTCATGAGCCTCAATGACGAAGCGCTGTCGCCGGTAGTGCGGGCCAGCGAACGCGTCTACACGATTGCGGCCACGGCGCGCATGGTCAGGACGATGTTGCAGATTACCGCGATCGGCGCTGGTGCTTGGCTCGTGCTTCAGAACGAGGTGCTTTCCGGCAGCCTGATCGCGAGTTCGATCCTGATAGCTCGCACGTTGCAGCCGATGGAAGGGCTGGTCTCGGCCTGGCGCGCGCTGGCATCCGCGCAGGATGCCTGGGCACAAGTTTGCGACGCCGCCGCACCGGTGCTTGTGTGCGCACGGAAGACATTGCTTCCGCCACCATCCGGCATGCTCGAAGTCGAACGGGTGACATTCCGGATTGGTACGGCGCAGCGGCCCATTCTCGCAGGCATATCATTTCAATGTCGACCTTCTGAACTCGTCGTCGTGATCGGACCGACCGGCGCCGGAAAATCGACATTGCTGCGCTTGATGGCTGGCCTGGAGCGGCCGAGCAGCGGTACGATCCGGTTGGACGGCGCAGCTCTGCAGAACTGGGATCCCGACCAGCTCGGTCAATTCGTCGGCTACCTTCCACAGGACGTGCAGCTGTTGGGCGGCACGGTGGCAGAAGCCATCGCCGGTTTCGAGGAATGCGCGCGCGATGATGATATCGTCGCCGCCGCGATGCTCGCGCAGGCGCATGACATGATCCTGTCGCTTCCGGCTGGCTATCAAACCGACATCGGGCGCGACGGTAGCAGGTTGTCCGGCGGCCAACGCCAGCGCATCGGTCTTGCGCGTGCATTCTACGGCGATCGCAAATTGCTCCTGCTGGACGAGCCTAATGCCAACCTCGACCCCGACGGTGAAGAAGCATTGTGCTCGGCCATCCAATCCGCCAAAGCGCGCGGCGCAGCATCGGTGATTGTGACGCATCGGCCGCGTCTCCTGACGATCGCGGATGCCGTGCTGCTTTTGAGGGACGGCAACCAGATCACGTTCGGACCGCCCGTTCAGGTTCTTCGCGCCCAGCGGCCAGCGTCGGTCCCGAAACCGCAGGTGGTCGCTCGCGATGCCGAACCCCAGAAACTGCCGAGGGGGAGAGCCGCGCCATGACGCAGAACGCCATCGCAATTTCGGCACCTGCGGGCCGTCCCTATCGGACGACGTCGACGAGCCGGGAGCAACCTCGATCCGAGATGCGACGGATCATCGCATGGGGCTGTGTTCTGCTCGTCCTGCAGTTTTGCGGCTTCGGCCTGTGGGCGACAACGGTTCCGCTTCGCGGCGCCGTCGTGGCGCCCGGCTTCATCAAGGTCCATTCGAAGCGTAAGGCGGTGCAACACCTCGAAGGAGGAATCATCAAGTCGATCTATGTCCGGGAAAATGATCACGTCGAAGCCGGTCAGCTCGTTGCCCGCCTCGACACGGCGCAGATCGAAGCGACCCTTGGTTCCCTCGAAACGAAGTTCTTTGCCGACTTGGCGATGGAGGCGCGCCTCGGGGCGGAGCAGAATGCCGCAGAGTCGATCCGGTTCCCGGACGAACTGCTCGAAAGTGCGACCCGTCTCGCTGCGCGTATCGCCATTCAAACCCAGGAAGTTGAATTTGCCGCGCGGCTGGCCGCGATCGAAAACGAGCGCAAGGTGATCGATCAGCAGATGTTGCAAAACGCGGACGCCATCCGCGGCCTGGAGAGCAACACTGAAGGTCTAGAGCAGCAACTCGTACTGTTGCGAGAAGAGATAGCCGATACAAGCTATCTCCTGGCAAAGGGGCTCGCCCGAAAACCGCGCGTCTTGGCGTTGAAGCGCGCCGAAGCCGAGGCAGCCGGACAGGTCGCTCGCAATGCTGCATCGATCTCGGAAATGCAGGGCAAGATCGCGGAATTGAAGGACAGGCGCCGACAACTCGGGTTCAACCAGAATCAGGACATCGCCAAGCAGCGTCACGAGACGAGCGAGGAAATCGGTGACCTTCGACATCGAATTGCCGCGTTGCGCGCCCAGCTTGTTCGGTCTGAATTGCGTGCCCCTGAAAGTGGAAGGATCGTCGGCCTTAACAGCAGAGACCTCAATGCCGTGCTTGGACCTCGGGAAACCCTTCTGGAAATCGTTCCGACGCAAGATCGGCTGGTCATAGAGGCGACATTGAAGCCTACGGATCGGGAAGAGGTCTATGTCGGACAGATGGCGCGTGTTCGGGTTCACGCGCTGAATATTCGTCGCCGGCCGATGCTCGAGGGAAGGGTCGTCGGCGTCGCAGCAGACGCGCTGACCGATACCAACTCGGGCGTGAGTTCTTATCTGGCGGAGGTCGAGCTCGATCCCAACGCGCCGACAGCCTCCTACATCTCAACACTGCTGCCCGGTATGCCCGGAGCTATCGCCAAATTTTGGTGACGGCGCGGCCGGTCAGGCGGCGGCGGTTATGGGCTGACGGTCAGTCGGTTTGGCGATGACCTCGATCCCGTCGTTGAATGTCACACCGAGAACGAGTTTTGGCAACTGGTTGTGGCCATCGAGACGACGCCAGCTTTTCTGCGCGGCCTCAA
This sequence comes from Bradyrhizobium sp. Cp5.3, assembly GCF_000426265.1. Classification (NCBI taxonomy): domain Bacteria; kingdom Pseudomonadati; phylum Pseudomonadota; class Alphaproteobacteria; order Hyphomicrobiales; family Nitrobacteraceae; genus Bradyrhizobium; species Bradyrhizobium sp. Cp5.3. Next base: position 131,929 of record NZ_AUFA01000020.1, read on the forward strand.
GCAGTTTGAAGACCATCGCGAGTGCCGTCCTGTTGGACAGGCAACCCTTCGATCGGATCGTGCGGTGTCGCACGGTAGCGAAGGTGCTTTCAATGGGATTGGTCGTCCGCAAGTGTTTCCAGTGTTCGGCCGGGAAGTCGTAGAACGCCAGTAGC
>NZ_AUFA01000021.1:0-118993 GCF_000426265.1 Bradyrhizobium sp. Cp5.3
GATCCGTCCCCGCGTTCGGCCCCAACGGTGCGCCCGCCGCGCCGCATCGCGACCGTGGCGCGGCCCGCAGGCCGCCGTGACATCCGCCTCCATCATCGTGCCGAGCGCCTCGATCCCCGCCGCAAGGCAGAACCGATCAAAGCTCGCCCGCACTTCTGCAAACGCTTCGTCCACAGCCCCAGTCGCCGGCGAACCAGCCGGTGTGATATCTCTCGTCATGGCGTTGCTCTCCTTTGTGGAATCAGCACCCCGAGCCTACCGGCTCAAGGTGGGCAACGCCGACCTCTTCAGAAATTCAACAGAACCCGGGACATCCCCCGTCAAGGCGTCGACGCTGGACCAATAGAGCAGGACTTACTCCGAAATCGCGGGCACGTTCGAGGCAGCCAGCTGCTGCGAGCCGCCATTTTCCACCTTTGGCTAGGTCCGCCCGTGCGCCTTGGCCACGTCACGAGTTTTTCCCTCGACCAACTTTGGCGGGCGCCAGTCCATAGGCAGGTCCTTCGCATCAGATTGGATTCTTGACACTATTGCTGTTTTGTATCATATATGGTACACATGCTTCACTCGGTCTCCCTGCGCTTTTGGAGGTCCTCTGCCGGGCGCGAGCCGGTGCGGGAGTGGCTAAGCGGCTTGCCGCGTGAGGACCAGCGAACCATTGGCCGTGATCTCGCGAAGGTGCAGTTGGGTTGGCCAATCGGCATGCCGGTCTGCCGCCCTCTGGACGGCGGCCTTTGGGAGGTTCGATCCTCTTTAAGCAGCCGGCGCGAGGGGAGGGTCCTGTTTGGGTTTCATGAGGGCGTGCTGATAGCCCTGCATGCCTTCATCAAGAAGACGCTGAAGACGCCAGCGAGAGATCTGTCATTGGCGCGGCGGCGTCTGAAGGAGTTGCGATCATGAGAAAAAGAAACAAGAACCCGCAAGTCGGGTCGAGCTTTGATAGCTGGCTAGAAGAAGCTGGTCTCAAAGAGGAAGTCACGGTTGCGGCGATCAAGTCGGTGATCACACACCAGATCGTAGCCGAGATGAAAAAGAAGCGCCTCACCAAGAAGCGTATGGCGGAATTGATGAGTACGAGCCGGGCGCAACTTGACCGCATTCTCGACCCTGAGAGTGGCAACGCCACTATCGAAAGCCTCCAACGCGCTGCTCGGATCCTTGGACTAGAACTCAAGATGGAGTTGGGTGCAACGGAAAGCACCCGAGTCCAAGCGCCGTCCACCGAGCTTACGGGCGGCTCAGGTTTCACCTACGAGGATACGGTTGTTGCCTATTATCTAGCCGCTCTTCTGCGAGAAGAGCGCGCCGCCGGACAGGATGGAGTGGTGATTTCAGTCGCCGTGCAGCAAGCCGGCCACGACCAACCGATGGACGACATCATTGTTGAATTTAAGGATGCTGCCGAGCCACGGATTCTGGGCTTGCAGGTGAAGCGCCAACTTCGCGTTAGCGCCGCCAACGAAGATTTCAGCAGCATCATGGCGGCATCTCGCGCGACGCGGGCCCTTAGCAGCTTTCAACCCACAAGAGATGCCTATGGCTTCGTGGTTGAGCATGTTGCAGTGGGGCCGATGCGGACCATCGGGCGACTGATCGACTGGGCTAGGGCAAGCCCGACCGGTGAAGACTACGAGCGTCGATTTTTTGAAGGGGGCGCAGCAGCATCCGCAGAGCGCGAACTTCGTAGCGAACTTCAGCCGCTCACGGGTGCAACGACGGTCGACGCCGAGGCCGACTTTTACCGGCACTTCGTTGCTTTGCACGTTGATGGATTAAGCGAGGGTGGACTGCTTCGCGCCGAGATCGTCAATCGGCTGCAAGAACTTGTCGCGGAAAACGAAGACGGCCAAGACATTCTCCTGTTTGACCGTCTGTGCCGAATTGTTCGCGACGGGGCCGGCCAAGCGCGCAAATGGACACGGGCCACGCTGCTGGGTCAATTGCGCGGGGTGGTCCGCCTTCGTATTGCACCAAGCTATGCCCGCGACCTTGATACGCTTCGAGCGTTCTCATCTGAAGGCCTCACTGACGTTCTGGAGACGATCGACGATTTCCACGTCGCTCGTCCTGCTTTGCAAGGCAACATTGCGGAGCGCTTGGCCGAGAACCGGTTGGTAAATATCAGCGGTTTACCCGGATGCGGCAAGTCTGCGGTTCTGAAGCGGTTTGCCACCGATGCAGCGGCGAAGGGACCCATTCTTTTTCTGAAATCGGACCGCCTCATAGGGAATGGCTGGTCAACTTTCGCCTCAACTCTGGGCCTTCAACACACGGCCGCGGAGCTTTTGGCGGAAATTAGCGCGGCTGGAACTCCTATTGTGTTCATCGACGGCATCGACCGCATCCGTCCGGACCAAAAAGGAATCATTTCCGATCTCCTGCGCGTCATCGAGACCGACCCCGGCTTGGCCCACTGGAGGGCGCTCGCCAGCTCGCGCGACCAGGGTCTTGAGGCCTATCGCGCTTGGTTTCCACCAAGCTTTTATCGCGGTAGCGGAATCGGCAACGTGTCCGTCAATCCCTTCTCGGACGACGAAGCCGAAGTCTTGGCAGAGCAAAAGCCTAACCTGCGATCGCTGCTATTTGGCTCGCCGGCTGTCAGGGAAATCGCCAGACGGCCATTCTTTGCCGCGGTCTTGGCCCGGAGCTTGGCCAACACCGACGCATCGCCACAAACAGAAATCGACCTTATTGCAGCTTGGTGGGCGCGGGCAGGGCATGATGCATTGCCGGAGGCCGTGCCACTGCGACAGCGGGCGCTTTTGGATCTCGCAGAAACCGGCGTGGGCAATCTCGGCAAAAGCATCTCAACACGAGCACTTAAAGATGCAACGTTCACGCAGATAGCTTCGCTCAAGGCGGACCTGATTGTCCGAGAACAGGACCACAATGCTTCGTATTCGTTTACGCACGATATTTTCTTCGAGTGGACGTTCTTCCGCCTCCTGATTGAGCTGGGGCCGGAATGGCATCGCGCTTTAATCGCCGCTGGCGAGCCGCCGCTCCTCGGTCGAGTCATTGCCTTGCTTGCGCAGAGCCGGTTGACCACGGCGGGCCAATGGACAGCCGGATACCGGGCCTTAGAGGCCCAGCCCTTGCGGCCGCAATGGCGGCGGGAATGGCTGACTGCGCCGCCCTTCACACCATCTTTCATCAGCGCTCAGGCCGAATTCCACGCCATCGTTAGCGACCAGGATTTTGTGTTGTTGCAGAAGCTACTCGTCTGGTTTCAAGCGCAACACACGGTGCCAAGCCCGATCGTTCTTGGGAGCATCAACAACGCTGTAGAAGGTGTAGACAACATCCGTATCGCCGACCTTTTGGGTTGGCCGTCTGACTTTCAAAGTTGGGGACGTTTGCTCGATTGGCTGCTGCCGCTTGCGCCGACATTGCCGCTCCGTCTTCTCCCGTCTCTGCTCGAACTCTTTGACGTTTGGCAAAACGCGCTTGCCGATCTCCCCAATGCGCGCTCGGCAGCCATTGTCGATCTTTGCCAAAAGTGGCTCATCGAGCTCGAAGTGTCCGAATATTCTGAGCGACCATTCGAGCGAGACGGCAAATGGCGGGAACTCGGAAGTAAGGCGCTCTCGAGCGTTGCAGGCTCGCTCCGCATGGCAATCCTTCGGGCAGCGCGGAGCTACCCGGAACCAGCGCGAGCACTGTTCGAGCGCGCCGTCACGAACGAGCGCATGCGCCGCGCTGCCTACAGCGATCTGATGGGATTCACCCCAATCATGGCGGTGGTTGCGCCCGAGGCGGTTGTCGCGGTCGCCGAAGCCGAACTCATGGAGGAATTGCCGCAAGAAAAGTTTGACCGTCAGCGTCAGGAAGAAAGGGATCGGCGTGCATGGTTGAAAGAATTGCGTGCCATACCGGAGACACAGCGCACGCCCCAGCAGCGCCAGGCGCTTGCGTCGCCACCCTTCTTCCCAATTGGCGCCGACAGGTTCGATTTGGATGACATCGGCATCGATCGCCACCACAACTACTATTTCCCACCATCGGCTCTGCATGAGCCCTTTGCGAGCCTTTTCACCAAAGCGCCGGAGCATGCCCTTCGGCTTGTGCGTGATCTTTCCAACCAGGCGGTGAGGGGTTGGAAACAAATCCATGATCTCAACCGCGGCCAGATGGGCACGCCGCTGCCCGTGAGCATCGCGTTTCCGCGGGGGGAACAACAGTTCTGGGGTGATTGGCACGTCTATAGTTGGTCTCAAGGGCAACTCGCGCCGCAGCCGCTCGAATGCGCTTATCTTGCCTTGAGCTACTGGGCCTTTAAGGAGATCGAGAACGGCCGTTCGGCAAGCGAAGTCATAAGTAGGATCATAGAAGGTAACGATTGCTACGCGACGCTTGGTCTCGCGCTGGTTCTTGCCCTTGAGGTGCTGGAGGTCTCGGACGTCACGCTACCGATCGCATCATGCCAGCGGCTCTGGCATCACGACATGGCCCGTCTGGTGCACGAACCGACCAAGAATATCGATCTGCTTGGCTATGGCTTCTTATCGCGCCTCACCGGCACCAAGCAGCAAGCGAAGGAATATCTGGACCAACGCAAGTGCCGCTCGCGTGATGTACGGCAACTAGCCATGTGCTTCGCTTTGAGCGGAAACGAGACCCTGCGCGAAGCTTTTAGGGCGGCACTTGAGCGTTTCCCGGCCGATCTTCCTTACGAATTTGAAGAGCAGCGGTCCAATCCCGGAGCGACCGAGCACTTCATGGAGAACGCGGAACGATGGTCCGGTCTCGGCGATCGGCGCAACTACCAGCAGTCGCCCGTGAGCGACGATGCCGTGATGATTACCTACGAGCCGCCAACGCCTTTGACGCCTGAGCAGGAACACCGGCTCGCCGAAACGACGACCTATCTGCAGGAGCAAAACGCCCTCGGTTGGGCCACCAAATCACTGTCCGAGAACAAGCCCACGGGAGGATGGACACTGGTCGATGCCATCGCTTTTGCCAAAGCGCGAGACACCGATACCCTGTTCGATGTCCGGCGCGACGTCGGAGGCCATGCGGTCCAGAGCGCCGTATCTGCCATCGCTGCCTGCATCATTCGTTTTGACGCGGCCGCCAGCTCCGACCGGACATGGGCATGGGATATCATGGGCCGGGTAGGCCGCATGGCGGAGCCAGAGCGTTTCTCCGGCTCCCGAATTCCTTGGCATCCCTCACTGCACCTCATCGTCACGCTGGTTCATGACCGGCGCTCCGCCTCGCCACGGACGGATTCTGCCGAACGCCTTCTTGAGCTCACCGCGCATCCGCTCGACGACGTATCGCAACTCGCCTTTCAGGGACTTTTCAGGGACAATGATGAGCATGTCCGTTGGGTTAGCGCTCAGCTTGCCGTAGACTGGTCGCTCTATCGTCGGCCTGTATTTGCGCCGGGCCAGGGACGCGATGACTCTGCAGATCGCACATGGCGCGCAGAAAGCCTCTCCCGCGCACTCGCGCGCCTTGCGGGCGACGCGGAAACCCCTCTATCCGATTTACCGCCAGCGTGGGTCAAGACCTCCCGCCGCGGCTGGGAAGCGGAGTCTGATCAGGAGGGGATCTGGGGTGACCCCGACCCAATGTTTAATGGACAGTTCGCCGCTAAGATATTTTCCCAGTTTCCCATTGAGGCGTGGTGTCAGTTGGACACCTACCGCCCCATGGTGCAGACCGCGCTTATCCAATGGGTGACATGGACCGCCGAACGATTGAGACCATCATGGCGGGATGCAAAGGATCGGCGGGATCGCGAGACCTATCTTCATGAGTGGAGCCGCGCGCTTGGCGATCTGCTGGCGCGCGCGGCGCCATTCTTTGAAGCGGACTGGGTACGCCAGCATTTTCTTGCACCGTTTCTGACCAACGACGATAATTTACTCCGCGTGCTCGCCGAATTTGCCGATAAGACGGTCATACGTCATATAGTGGACGCATCGACCGTACCGGCTAACACCCTTACGCTTCTCGATGACTGCGCCGAGCGCGTTCTGAGCGATCCGATGTTTAACCCGAAAAGTTATCGGGCGGGCGAAGTGCACGGCTACGATATGCCGACGCTTGTTAGTGCGCTCTTGTTTGTCGGAGTGGAGCACGCGCCAGGCGCCGCACGGTTTGCAAACGGAGATTGGTCTGAGTTAAGTCTCGTTATGCCGCTTGTCACGAAACTTGTCTCTGCCGTCGGATGGTCATCCTTCGTTATGCAAAAATTCCTAACGCTTTGCGAGCGTGCTGGGGCTAGCTATCCGCTCTACGACTTCTGCCTCCAAGCGAAAGCCGTTCTGGCATCGCTGGCGAACGCGAAGGCGAGTTGGGCAGGGACAACGCTTCCAGCGCGGACGGCTGGCGTCGTTCAGCGTCTTGCCGACGGCAACTATCCTCTCCGTCTGGAGCAGGCGCAGCAACTCCTCCATGTCCTCGATGCGCTGGTTGATCTCGGCGATCGACGCAGCGCGGCCTTAGAGCAGACCGAAGCATTCAGAAGCGTTCAACTCGCCTCTTGAACTGTAAGGGGCGTCCGGCGTCTCTCAATGGATCTCATGAACATGATCGGCCGCGATCGCGCCCTAGAAACGCGGGCATCTCTCCGAAAAGGCCAGCCGCTGGTGCCTATTTGGGTTTGTTTAGAAGATGCCCGACCTTCTCTTTGACGGAGTCGCGCAGCTTCTCCGTGACGAATGCGGCAACGTCATTAGGGGGGCGTTCGAAGAAATCAGGATCGTCGTCACATGCAATCTTGAGGTCGATCAATAGGGAGCGGGAAACATCTTCGACCAGCTCTTCCCGCAACCTTGCTGTTTTGTCTTTGGCGAAGCGAACGCCATCCGTTCGCTCGCGCCAGTCGTGTTCACCGATGAGTTCAATACCGGCCAACTCCAGCGCTTTCTTGACCGCCCACTCCGAACGAGCGTCGACCTGGCCATTGGTGGCTTCAAGGCGTTTTACGGTTTTGACAGAGATGTTTGCCCTTTCGGCCAGCTCGGCCTGTTCCCAGCCCAATAGCGCTCGACCTGCGCGGACCTGTTCACCTGTAAGTCCGAGCATCTCAGCCTCCCAAAAAGCGAATGGGTGTCACTATAGGGGACATTAGTGTCTTCATCAAGGATATAGGGATCTACTGTGGACAAATTTTTGACATCTCGCGAGTTGGTGGATAAAATTCTTCCACAATTCGGCTCGGGAGGCGGTGCCTGCCGGACATAGGCTTCACCCGCGGTGAAGCGTCCAGGTCGGACGGCAGCGGAAAGAGATATTCATGAGCCTTCTCCCTTCCTGACTGCCCTTGAGGATGTCCGGCGCAAGGATTGGTGGCAGGCGAAAGAGCGGGGACGTGCCGTGACGGAAAACAGTTTCCTCCAGCAGTATGCGGAATTTCGAGATGAAGTCTGGGAGAAAGACCCCTATTACCGCGGCTTCTATGCCGCACTCCAGGAGCTGAATGCTGAGACTGATCGAGGTGTCGCTCTTGTCGCTACATCCTTTCTCGACAAGCTGCTAAAGGACACTCTCGCGGCGTTCTTGATCGACAACGCAAGCGCTAAAGAATTGCAAGCGGGTTTCAACGCACCACTAGGCACGCTCAGCGCGACGATTGCGGCTTGCCACGCGTTAGGTCTCATTAGCGACCACGAAGCTGGGCAAATCACGATTTTGCGGAAAGTGCGCAATGAGTTTGCGCATCAGGTTGAAGTGACGTTCGACAACGGCAGGGTGAATGATCTCTGTAATAACCTTTCGGTTCCTGACCGTGACAAAGACGGGAAGCCGCGCCAGAAGTTTATGACGGCCTCGATGCTAATCCTGATCGCGATGTTGAATAGGCCGCTTCAAGTGGGGCAGAAGCGGTTGACCTTTGCCAACTGGAAAACCACTAAGTAAGTTGACTGTTCGTCTTGTCGCCGACTCGAACGCCATTCTGACAAAAGAAAATTCTGTAACGATCTCAACAAACGAAAGGGCTGTGAATTGTCAGAATCCGCGTTGATAGCGCAACGGAAATTCGAAGACTTCCAAGCTGAATACGAGGGTTCGATTCCCTTCACCCGCTCCAATCATTTCAGGCACTTGGTATTTTCATTCGGACAGGCGGGCTTTTGTCGGCCGATCAGCGTGCCGCATTGACCGGACGGCATCGTCACTTCATTTCGGAAGGCATTCCACGTTGTACGCAATAATGATCTGCGCTGGGTCTCCCTTACCGATGCTTTTGAGGTCTTCCAGACCACTTCTCAGCTTGGCTCCCGCCTCGCTCAAGCTAGCTTCGAGCGTTGCCTTGGCCTTCTTGCACCGCTCTTCATTGGAGAATTCCTGAAACACCACGGTCGGGAGAAGCCTCCATTCCGCGCGATCGCTCGCAGCGGCAGGACTGACCGAGTAGGAGAAGACGTACATCAGCACCCACATCGGCTCCTCCGCACAGCTCTTCGACCGATCGGGCGGTCTGCAAACTTACTGACAGACCAGTACGGGGGTTTTCGCCTGCGTCAGGACCTTGTTCGTCACGCTGCCGATCAGCAGCATGGAAAGTCCGCTGCGTCCGTGCGATGACATCACAATGAGATCGCAGCCTTTGTCCTCGGCTGCCGCGATGATGGCTTGATGAGGTTGCCCGCTCTCCGCTTGAATCGTCTCACAGGAGACCCCGGCCGCCTTGGCTGCATTTGCCGCGCGATCCAACACGCTCTCGGCCTGCTCCTTGCGCAGCTCGGCATATGTTGCGACTGCTTCAAGGAACCGCCCCGACAATTCTGCAAACGGTTCCACAACGAAGATGACAGATACCTTGGCGCCGAGGGATTTCGCCAACGCCAACCCGTGCGTCACCCCGTGCTCCGCCAGCTCAGACCCATCTGTCGGAATGAGAATATGCCGGTACATGCTTCACCTCCCGATTGTCCGGACGTATCGCTGCCCTTCGAAGCCAGGTTGGGCCGACGTTCCGGATACAACCTTGAGATAGATCAATCTATCGGCCCATCGCGCTGCGCGACCCGATGTGCGCAATCGGGGGCAAAGCGGATCAAGACTCGGGGATTGTCCATAACAGCCGAACCCGTTCGACCAGGTATCGAGGCGGAGCGCAACGACCGTCGCGGGTAAACTCTTAACCGGTGTTCCTGACCGCCTCAGCCAGAATGGCGTAAAGCTGCCGTTTGCTGAGTTCCTGAGGCTGCTGTCTCTCTGTCACCTTTCGCGACACCTTCTTTGCCACTGGGTGGTCGCAGGCAGCCGACAATGCCGGCCTCAGCTTCGGGGCCGGCCTTATCTTGGGTCGCGCTGTTGGTGGCTTGTGGCCTCGCTTCAGGCCCGAACGGGTCAGCATGCCGCAGACCGCGTTGCGGCTACACCCGAGACGACGCGCGATCTGCGCCGCGCTCTGTCCTGCGGCCCAGAGTCTTTTGAGCAGTGCTACGTCTTCCGCATCCCAACCCATGGCAGACATTATAGCGCCGACTGCAAGGCTCACGCTAGTCTAGTCTTCGTCCGGCTCGCGCACGACCGCCGGTTCGTCGGCGTCATCCTCCTCTTCCTCCTCTTCGTCCTCCTCGTCTTCATCAGGATCGCGGGGCGGCATCGCGTTGCCCATGAGCACGAGCGACGTCCAGTCGATCGGTGCGGTGGAAAATGTTTCGGAGGTGTGTTGCTTCATGTCGTTGCTCCTCGAAAAATCGCTCCAATGCGACGGCGATCGGGTCGTCTGCATGAGCAAAGGGGCGGCATCCCACGTAACCGGCGGCGTCTACGGGCACCTCATGCCAGAGGAGGCATCACGTTCGATGTTGACCAGAATTTCGCCGGCAATGATTTCGGGATCTCCAAGATCGAGGTCATGCAGGCTTGCTTGAACGAACTCCAGGACCTTGGCGTTCGCCGCGCTGGCGCTTTCGCGGTCCTCGAATATCATCACGGCGACGCCAACGCCGTCGCCCCCATCCAGCACGTAGTAAGATCTGAACCCGGGCGATTGGCGTAGGATCTGTCCGATGCCGCTCTTGGCGCGGCGAGCAGCGTCAGCAACCGAACGAACCCTGGTGTACTTGCGAATGACCATGTACATGAGGCCACCACGCGTCAAAGTTCCTGTCCCCACGCATCAAAGCACATCGGATCCCTGCTGGACTAGGGCCTACTTCCGAGACGGGTCACGAGCGATGGGGCCAGCTCGTGTTCGGGACCGGCCCAATGAGCGATCCTCGCCCCGCAAGCGGGGCGAGGTGCTGAGGCTCAGGAGCCCTCGAACTTGAACGATACGTTGAGCTTGGCGCGATAGGCCTCTATTTTTCCCTTGGCATCCAGTTGCAGATCGAGTTTGACGACCTCTGCAACGCGAAGATCTCGGAGAGATTTTGCAGCTTGCTCGACCGCATTGGCGGCGGCCTTTTCCCAAGAGTCGCTGCTGGTACCGACCAGTTCAATGACCTTGTAGACGCTGTCAGGCATGTCGTTCTCCTGTCCGGTATGAAGCAGGAAGCAGGTGCTTCCTGCCGTCGCGGAATCTAGCATCAGGATATCGGCGCCGATACGGTCTGAGGGGCATCCCCCCCGGAGCCGAAGGGCTAATCGCCTTTGGCGGGGAGAGCGGCTCCTGGCATGGCTCAAGAATGCCCTGCAGGTTGTCCTGACGGAAAAGGCTTGATCCATGTCAAGCTACGCGCCCAGCCGCGCGCCATCATGAGATCACGGTTGGCATGCCTCGAAATTCGGCGCCATGGATCAATGGTCGGGAATAAGGAAGGATGCCGTCAAGCTGCCGATGTGGCTTCGCATCGCAGTAGTCGCGGCCGTGGTTGTCCTTGGCGCAGGTGCAAGCCTGTTCGCGTACCGCTGGTACCTCCGGCCGGTGACGCTTTCGATTGCGGTCGGATCCTTCGACGGCGATGCCCCCAAGATTGTATCGGCGCTTGCAAGCAGGCTTGCGCTGAACAATGCGCCGGTGCGACTAAAGCTGGTTGAGACCTCCGGCCCCATCGAATCCGCGGCGGCCTTTTCATCGGGCAAGACGGACCTTGCCGTCATCCGCGGAGACGTCGGCGACCTGTCGCAGGCGCAAGCCATCGTCGTCCTGGCCCAGGCCGTGGCCCTCCTCGTCGCACCGCCGGGATCGGCGATTACGGACATGGCTGGCCTGAAACGCACGACGGTGGGGGTCGTCGGAGGCGACACCAATGAGAAGATCGTCGCCGTTTTGAGAGCGGCATACGACCTTGATCGCGCCAACGTCGTATTCAAGAACGTTGCGCTCGACCAGGTCCGCCATGCGCTCGAAACCAAGGAGATACGTGCCGTCCTCTTCGTCATGCCACTGAGCGACAAATACCTGTCGCTGGTGCGAGGGCTATTCCCCCAGAATGCAAAGACCGCTCCGATTCTGATCCCGATCGAGAATGCCGGGGCGATTGCTGAGAAGGAGCACGCTTACGAAAGCTTCGACATCCCCAAGGGTACGTTGCGCGGATCCCCTCCCGTTCCCGACGATGATGTGACCACGCTGCAGGTTTCCTTCTACCTGGTCGGCAAGAAGAGCCTCGACAACGACCTGATTGCCGGCTTCACACAAGCCATAACGAGCGCCCGCAGAGACATTTCGGCCGAATTTCCGATTCTTGCGCAGTTCAAGGCGCCCGATACCGACGCCGGCGCCTATCTTCCCGTTCATCCCGGCGCGGCAGAGTTCTACAATGGTAACCAACAAACGTTCCTGGATAAGTGGAGCAACGCGATCTTCCTGACGCCAATGGCGCTTGGCGCACTTGCCACGGTCCTCGCGGCGGCCTGGAAGTTTCTTCGATCCGGCGAGTTCAAGTCGAGCGAGCCGGCGCTGGATTCACTCTATGCCTTGGGACGAAGAATAAGGCACGCCGAAAACGAAACGGAGTTGTCGGAGATCGAAAATCAGATCGACGAGGTGCTGCGCGCGCAACGCAAGAGGGCGGACGAAGAAGAACACGCTCTTGATGCCGCGACCCTCAATGTCGCAGCCCACCGGCTTGAGAACCTGATCCATGATCGCAGGGCGGCGCTCGCCGCTCCAGGCTCCGAAGCGCCGCTCAAAGCAAAGTCGTGAGCGGTAAGAAACCGCACGCGGCGCTTGAGGCGCCGCGTGCGTGTGTTGGTCCGTGCCGGGCTAAGCGCCGCTGCACGATTCGGTCGAGCCCGTTCCGCTCAATCGACCTTGATCGCGGCCTTCTCGATCACGCCCTTCCAACGCGTCGTTTCCGAGGCGATGTAGGCGGAGAATTCCTGCGGGTCCTTCGCGACCGCGATGGCGCCGAGCTCGGCCATCTTTTGCACTGTCTCCGGCTGCTTCATGAAGGCGCGGATTTCGTCCGCGAGCTTGTCGACGATCGGCTTCGGCGTGCCAGCGGGCACCAGGAAGCCGTGCCAGGCCACGGCCTCGAAGCCTGGCAGGAATTCGCTCATCGCCGGCAGCTGCGGATCGAAGGCGGCGCGCTCCGGTGTTGCGGTCGCCAGCATCACGAGATGTCCTTCTTTCGCCTGCGGCAGCAACAGCGGCACGTTGTCGAAGGCAACGTCGATCTGACCGCTCAGCAGGTCAGTCAGCATCTGGCTCGATCCCTTGTAGGGCACGTGAACCATCTGCGTTCCCGTCATCTGCTGGAACAGCTCGCCGGCGAGATGCTGCGAAGTGCCGACTCCGGCCGAACCGAACGAGACCTTGTTCGGATTGGCCTTGAGATAGGCGATCAATTCCGGCACCGACTTCACCTTGAGCTTGGCCGGATTGACGACGAGAACGTTCGGCACGACGCTGATCTGCGCGACCGGGATCAGGTCCTTGTCGGGCCGGTACGACAGCTTCTCGCCATACAGCGTCGGGTTGATCGACAGCGCCGAGGTGCTGGCAAGGCCGATCGTCGCGCCGTCAGGTGCCGCGCGCGCCAGCCGGGTCACGCCCAAAATGCTTCCGGCGCCGCCGACATTCTCGACCACGAACGTGCCGCCCCAGGTCTTCTGCAGATGGGCTGACACCATCCGCGCGAAGATGTCGGCGGTCCCGCCCGCGGAAAACGGCACGATGACCGAGACCGGCTTGCTCGGATAACTCTCCTGCGCCTGCACCGGTGCAATCGCCGTCATCACACATAGCGACACTGCCGCCAGAAAAGCTCTGCGTTTCATCGTCTCTCCCTTGTCTTGATAGTTGGAAAGCTCGTACGCGCCGCCGTTCAGAACGCGGCTTCGTACATGGCAAGGATTTCGTCCTTGCCGAGATCGCGCGGATTGTTGTCGAGCAGGCGGCGAATGGCGTGCGCTTCGTTTGCCATCGTCGCAAGACCCTCGCGTGGCACGCCGAGCGCGGAGAGCCGCATCTCGACGCCGAGGTCCGCGCAATAGCGGTAGGTGGCGTCAAACGCTGCGCGCGGATTGTCGGTTGCCTCCAGCCCGAGCGCCTTCAGCACCTCGCGCGTCTTGTCGCGCACCGCCGGCATGTTGAAGGCAAGGGTATGCGGAAAGATCAGCGCGCAGGCGAGGCCATGGGCGATGTGGTGGCGCGTCCCGAGCGGGTAGGCGACGGCGTGTCCGGCAGTGGTGTTCACCGGACCGAGGCAGAAGCCGCCATAGAGCGAGGCCAGCGACAGACCGGCGCGCGCCTCGCGATCCGAGCCGTCCGCGACGGCGCGGCGGAGATAGCGGCCGACGAGGCGGATGCCTTCGATGGCATAGAGATCGATGGCGGGATGCGCCTTGCGGCTGGTGAACGCCTCGACGCAATGGGCAAGCGCATCGACGCCGGTCGCCGCGGTGACCTGCGGCGGGACGGTCATGGTGAGGTCCGGATCGACCACCGCGAGATCGGCAAGCATGAAGCGGCTTTGCACCGCAAGCTTGTTCTCGGTGGCGGGGTCGGTGACGAGGGCACGGATGCCGCCTTCGCTGCCGGTGCCCGACGTGGTCGGCACCTGCACCAGCAACACTTCGCGGGAAGCGACCTTGTCGGGGCCGACGACGTCGTGGAGCTTCTGCCGGCCGCCTCCGAGCACGGCGACGAGTTTGGCAAGGTCCATGGCACTGCCGCCGCCGAAACCGACCACGAGATCGGGGTTGGCCGTCTTCGCGACCGCCAGCGCCTTCTCCAGATTCGGAATGTCCGGCTCCGGCTTGACTTCACCGAATACGACGACATCTCCGGGCAGGCCGAGCAGGTCGACACGCGCTGCGTTGAAGGCGTCAGCGACGACCAGCGGACGCTTGGCGCCCTTCTCACGCGCGAACTGCGCCACGCGCGCGATTGTTCCAGAGCCGAACGCGACGATCTCGGGCTGGATGAGTTCGATGGGGGCGGCAAGGGTGGTCATGGTGTCTCGTTTCGAAGGTGTGGTGGTGGCTTGGTGCGATCACGCCTGCGCAGCGCCGGCGGCAAGCCGCTCGGCATATTCGATGGCCTCGATCAGGCTGCGCTCGTTGGCGATGCCCTTGCCGGCAATATCGAAGGCGGTGCCGTGATCGACGGAGGTGCGGATGATCGGCAGGCCGAGCGTGATGTTGACGCCGGACAATTCCTGCCAGCGGCCCGTGGCGGGATCCACCTCGAAGCCGAGCAGCTTGACCGGGATGTGGCCCTGGTCGTGATACATCGCGATCACGGCATCATACTGGCCGGCGCGCAGCTTGACGAAGACGGTGTCGCCGGGAACGGGCCCGAGCACGTTGAGCCCGTCGGCGTTGGCCTTCGCGATGGTCGGCTCGGAGACGTCGATGTCCTGCCGGCCGAACAGCCCGCCTTCGCCGGCGTGCGGATTGAGCGCGGCGACGGCGATCTTCGGCTGCTTCAGGCCAAGGCCGCGCAGCGCCTTGTCGGTGAGATCGATGACGTAGCGTAAGCGCTCCGGCGTCAGCCGCTTCGGTACGTCCTGCAACGCGACGTGGGTGGAGACATGGCTGACGCGCATGTTGCCGTGGGCCAGCATCATCACCGAGCCCTTCACGCCGGTCAGCTCGGCCAGCATCTCGGTGTGACCGGGATAGTGATAGCCGGCCTTGTTGAGCGCTTCCTTGTTCAGCGGCGCCGTAACGATACCGCCGATGCGCCCGGCCTGCGCAAACCGCACGCCGTGCTCGACCGCCTTGAATGCAAAACGGCCGCCATCCGCCGACAGCACGCCGGGGCGGATCGGCTCGCCCTCGGCATCGGCCTGGAGGAAGCAGAGATTGGGCCAGGCCGCGTCATCGGCACGGACCTCGGGAATGTCGATGCCAGCGTGCAGATGCGCGGCCGCATTCTTCAGCGCGCCGCCGCTGCCGATAACGATGAGGCGCAGGTCGCCGGCATCGATGCGCGCGCGCAAGCGCTGGCAGGCCTTGATGATGATTTCCGGTCCGATCCCGGCGGGATCGCCCATGGTGATGGCGAGATGGCGAGCGGCGGTCATGAGGCGTGTCTCTCGATGAGCAGATGATTTTCCTGGAGCAGATGGCGCCAGAGGTCTTGTGCGCCGAAGGCGCCTGATTTCGATATCACCTCGACGCCGTCCCAGCGTCCGCCTTGAAGCACCGAGCGGGGAAGACCGGGCACGATGCGTCCGGTGATCCTGAGCGCGTTGGCGCCGAGCGCAAGGCAGGCTGCCTTCAAGGTCTCGCCACCCGCCACGATCAGCGTGCCGGGTGGGTCGAGCGCTGAGGTCAGCGAGGTGAGCTCGCGCGCGATCCGCTGCGCCGCTTCGCCGCGGGAGAGACCCTGCGCAAGGTCGAACCGCACCATGGCGACACGGTCATGCGTCAGCTTGCGGCGGACGATGCCGGCATTTCCGGCGTCCTGGTCCTGCAGCGTCACGACGGCGGGAGCGCAGGCTTCGAGCTGCGCCGCGGTCGCGGCCTGATCCGAGCCGAACAATCCCAGCACCGGCGTGCGCAGTATCTGCGGGGCGATGGCGGAATGGCCGCGCGTGAGCGCGCCGGCAAGGCCGCCGCTGCCGCACCAGAGGATCGGGAAGGGCGCCTGCCGGCCGATCCCGACCACACGCTCGAGATCGGCGTCGCTCTCGGCGTCGAAGACATGGATGCCTTCCGTCAGCGGCATATCCAGCCGTCCGGTGCGAGCCTCCAAGCCGTGCGCCGCAAGCTGCGCCAGCAGCGTGTCGCCGACGGGCGACCAGCGGCCGTCCTGTTCCAGTGCGTATTGCTGGCCGTTGCGGGTTCGTCGCCCCTGGTAGGCGAAGGCGGGCGCAACGATGCAGGCTTTCCAGCGTCCAGCGCGCAAGGTTGCGGCGAGCTCGGCCACCCATGCGCCGCGCAACAGGCTATCGACCTTCTTGTAGGCGATCCCGGCGCCGCCGAGCAGGGGCGCGAGCCCCTCGACGACGGCGACGCTGTCGGCAGGGCTGCGCTCGCGGGTTCCGCTGTCGATCGCAAGGCACGAGGTCGCCTCGCTCGGCACCGCCGCGTCCCAAACCACATCGAACGGCCCGCACAGGCCGACGAACTCGGCGGCCGTATCCAGCGCGCCGGTGAGATCGTCGGCAAGGAGGCGTAAGGATGTCATGTTGGACGACATGAGCGGTTCCGACATCTGTAGTCTAACCGTCCGCGAATATCTTGCCAGGGTTCATGATGCCAGCGGGATCGAGCAGGGTCTTGATCTCTTTCATCAGCTTGATCTCGAGGGGATCGGTCACCCGCGCGAGCCGGCCGCGATTGGTGATGCCGATGCCGTGCTCGGCGCTGATCGCACCGCCTTGCGCGGCGGTCTCGTCGTCGACGATCTCGTTGATCTCGCGCACCAGCGCCGCGGTCTCGTCAGTGTCCTCGGAGCGGGCGCGATCGAGGATCGCGACGATGTGGATGTTGCCGTCGCCGATATGGCCGTGCATGACGACGCGGGCGTGCGGCACCGCCGCCATGATCCGCCGCTCGACATTGGTGGCAAACGCGGCCTGCCGTTCCAGCGGAACGGCGCTGTCGTGCGACACCACATAGCCGCTGCGCTTATTGCCCTCGGAGACGCTGTGGCGCACGGCCCAGATCGCCTTGGCCTGCGCCTCGCTCGACGCCACGATGGCATCCTGGACCAAGCCATCCTCGAAAGCCTGCGCCAGAACAGCCTCCAGCGGCGCTTGCAGGTTGACGCCGGCAAGCGCGTCCGTGAGTTCGATGATGAGATACCAGGGCGTGTCGAGCGCGAACGGGATCGCGACGTCAGGCACGGTCTCGGCGATCACCTCGATCTGGCTGCGCGACATGATCTCGAGGCTGCCGAGCCGGTCACCGACGGTGCCCCGCAGGCGCTGCATCACCTGCAACGCCTGTTCGACGTCCTGCAACTTCAAAAGCGCCAGCGCCGAGCTGCGCCGCGGCGCGAACAGTTTCAGCACGGCTGCGGTGATGATGCCGAGGGTGCCTTCCGCGCCGATGAAGAGCTGCTTGAGGTCGTATCCGGTATTGTCCTTGCGCAGCGCGCGCAGGCCGTTGAAGACGCGGCCGTCGGGCAGCACGGTCTCGAGCCCGAGCACCAGCTCGCGGGTCGGGCCATAGCGCAGCACCGCGGTGCCGCCGGCATTGGTCGAGATGTTACCACCGATCTGGCAACTGCCTTCCGCACCAAGGCTCAAGGGAAAGTAGCGGTCGGTCGCGGCCGCTGCGGCCTGGATCTCCGCAAGAATGCAGCCGGCCTCGACCGTGATGGAATTGGCGAGCGGGCTGACGTTGCGGATGCGGCGCATCCGGTCGAGCCTGATCACGATGTTTCGCGGGCCGGAATCCGGCGTCGCGGCGCCGCACATGCCGGTGTTGCCGCCCTGCGGGACGATGGCGACGCCGCGCTCGGCGCAAAGTTTCACGACACCGGCGACTTCCTGCGTCGAGCCGGGCTTGACCACGGCGCGGGCCTTGCCACGATAGCGGCCGCGCCAGTCGACGAGATAGGAGTCCTGGTCGTGGCCGGGCGCGATGACGTGACGGTCGCCGACCACCGCTGCGAGATCATCCAGCAAGCGATCATCGGCCATATCCATCAGGCGGTTTCCTTGAGCGCGGGACCGGTCGCGAGCAGCTTGTCGATATTCTCCTGCGGCAGAGGCAGTAGCGGCGGCCGCACCCGGCGCCATCCGTCTCGGCCGGTCTGATGGCCAAGGAGCACCTTGAGTGATGCGATTTGCGGGAACAGCGATGCACGCTCGCGCGCCTTGATGATGCGGTTTTGCGCGGCTTCGAGTGTTGCATCGCCGTCGTTGAAATGACGGAACACGTAGGCGAGGTCGCGCGCGACCAGGTTCGAGGTGGCGGTAATGCAGCCTGCGCCACCCTTCTTGAGTAGCGGCAGCAGCAGCGGATCGGCACCCGCGAGGACCGCAAGACCCGGGAACTTCTCGATCATCGCCGTCATGTTGGCGAAGTCACCGGAGGAGTCCTTGATGCCGACGAACACCGCCGGATACTGCGCGCGCAGGCGCGCGATCACGGCGTGCGAGATCGGCTGATGGGACATCTGCGGAATGTGATAGAGCACGACCTTGAGC
This sequence comes from Bradyrhizobium sp. Cp5.3, assembly GCF_000426265.1. Classification (NCBI taxonomy): domain Bacteria; kingdom Pseudomonadati; phylum Pseudomonadota; class Alphaproteobacteria; order Hyphomicrobiales; family Nitrobacteraceae; genus Bradyrhizobium; species Bradyrhizobium sp. Cp5.3. Next base: position 18,471 of record NZ_AUFA01000021.1, read on the forward strand.
CGCGGATCGGCGATGCGCTGCACGATCTCGCTGTAGGAGGCGTAGACGCCGTCGTCGGAAATGTCCTTGTAGTAGAAGGGCGGCAGCATCACGACGGTGGTGACCCCGAGCGACAAGGCGTGTCGGGTCAGTTCGATGGTCTCTGTCAGCGCCGTGACGCCGGTCCCCGGCAGCAGTTGCGAGGGCGCGACGCCGCTCTTGATGGCGCTTTCGAGCAGCGCCCGCCGTTCTGCGCCGGAGAACGAATTCGCCTCGCCGGTGGTGCCGAGCAACGCGATGCCGTCGCACCCTTGGTCGAGCAGATAGCGGCAATGACCGGCGAAAGCGCCGAGGTCCGGGGTCAGATCCGCATTGAGCGGCGTCAGCGCCGCGCAGAATACGCCTTTGGGCTGAAGCTCCACGAGGCTCCTCCAATGAGCCGCTTCCGTCTATTGATCGGAATGCGAACATTTGTTGTTGATTTCATGGTTTGTAGGGCGATTGCGCCCTTGCGTCAAGCGAGGGGGAGAATTCCGTTTCTCAGGAATCGTTGCGTCTGCTACCAATGCCCGCCGCGGCGGGAGCGCGGCGCCTGGCTTCAGCGCTCCGCCCGAACAACGCGAGTTTGCAGAATTGGCCAAGTCCGCGGCTCCGGCCGACAATCCCAAGAACTTCGTCAATTCGGTCGGCAAGGCCTTTGCGGTCCTCAAGAGCTTCACGCCCGAGGAGTTCGAGCTCACCATCACCGAGATTGCATCGCGCGCCGGCATGGATCGCGGCACGACGTTCCGCCTGGTGCAGACGCTGGTCAAGCTCGGCTATCTCCATGCGATCGAAGAGACGCGCCGCTACCGGCTGAGCCTGGCTTGCCTCGATCTCGGCTACACGGCGCTCTCCGCCGGCAATCTGCGCGGGCAGGCCGAGCCGCTGCTGCGCGAGCTGGTGCCTGCCTTCGGCGATGCCGCTTCCCTCGGCGTGCTCGACGGCAGCGACGTCGTCTATCTTGCACGCGTGACCGCAGGCCTCGACCGGCACAAGATCGATCGCCGGCCGGGCAGCCGGATCAAGGCCTACGCTTCGGCATTGGGGCATGTGATGCTGGCCGGGCTGCCGAAGGAGGAGCAGGTCGAGCGGCTCGAGGCAAGCGAACGGATCAAGCTGTCCGAGCGGACCGTGACGGGGCTCAAGCCGCTGCTCGCGCGGCTGGAGCAAGTCCGCAAGCAGGGTTTTGCGGTGTCGGACGGCGAGAACGCCTACGGTTTGCGGACCATCGCCGCGCCGGTGTTCGACAAGGGCCGGTCGGTGGTCGCGGGCATCAGCCTGACCGTCGATGCCAATCGCATGGACATCAAGTCGTTCGAAAGGACTGGTCTGCCCGAAGTGCTGAAGATCGCGCGCGTGCTGAGCGAGACGGCCCTGAAGAGCGGTTAGAGATTTTCGTTGAGGACTGCCGTGGTCATCAATACCATGGCGAAGCATTGATGAGACAAGCATGCGACCGACGTGACCGGGATGGTGGCTGGTTCAAAGAGAGCGCGCGGAGGCAGCGGCCGCGTCAAGCTTGAGGAGGTCGCCCGCAAGGCCAACGTCTCGACCGCGACCGTATCGCGTGCCTTCAACGAGCCCGACAAGGTCTCTGAAGAGGTCAAGCAGCGGGTCAAGGAAGCAGCGCGCGCCCTGAACTGGATTCCGAATGCTGCCGGACGGGCGCTGGCCTCGCGCAGGACACATATTGCCGGCGCCATCATACCGACGCTCGACAACGAGATCTTTGCCCACCAGATCAGCGGCATGCAAACCGTCTTCAGTGCACGGGGCTTCACGCTGTTCCTGGGCTGCTCGAACTACGATCCGAACGAGGGCTTGCGGCAGGCCGATGCAATGCTGGCGCGGGGCGTGGAAGCGCTCGCCGTGGTCGGTGAGAATCATCCCCCCGAGCTCTTCGACGCGCTCAGCTCGAGGGGCATTCCCTACGTCGTGACATATTCCTACAACAAGCTGTCGCCGCACCCGTGCATCGGCTTCGACAATCGTGCCGCCTTCAATCGAATGACGGGCCACCTGCTGTCCTTGGGCCATCGTCGGTTTGCCGCTATTTTTCAGCCCGACACCAACAATGATCGCGTGAGGGAAAGGCTTCGCGGCGTACGCGAAGCGCTCGCGGCCGAGAGTCTGGAGATTGCCGCGCAGGATTTGATGATGGGCCCTTCGACGCTGGAATTCGGGGCGGCAAGCTTTGCAAGATTGATGGCGCAGGCGGACGACGCCCGGCCGACTGCAATTGTCTGTGGCAACGATAATCTGGCGCTCGGCGCATTGATGGCCGCGAAGGAATGCGGCCTTGAAGCGCCCAGGGATTTTTCAATTACCGGCTTCGACGATCTCGCGATTTCATCGCGTTTCTCTCCCACGCTCACGACAATGAAGGTCGACAACCAGCAGATCGGCGTGCTGGCGGCCAACGAGCTCCTCGCTGTGATCGCGGGCACGCAAGGGCAGGCGCAATCCCAGGAAATCATGCCTGTTCTGAAGATCCGGGAGAGTGCCGGCGAGGCGCGGGGCCGCTGAACCGCGAACGGCAACGGCCAGCGCCATCTCTTCGATAACCGCGCAAATTCTCCGGACGAGGGTCGCTTGACAGTCCGAATGTAAGCGCTTACATGCGTCGGCTTTGAAAGCCATGGAAGCAACCGGCGGTCCCATCGCCGGGATGGGACAGAGAGGAAACAACAATGCGGAATAGCCTTTTTCAGTGGGTCAGAAACTGTTCGATGGCGGTTTCGCTACTCTTGCCCGTGATGGGGACGGCGAGCCCCGCAGCCGCTGAGGAGAAGCTCGTCGTCTGGTGGAACAAGGGCTACTACAAGGCCGAGGAAGACGCGCTGCTCGACGTCATCAAGAAGTTCGAGGCCAAGACCGGGGTCAAGGTCGAGCTGTCGCAATACGCGACGCAGGACATGATGCCGAAGCTGGTAGCGGCGCTCGATGCCGGTGGTCCGCCCGACGTCAGCTATGCGGACACCTATCATTTTCAGGGCGCCGGCAAGTGGGCCTCCGAAGGCAAGCTGGTCGACCTCGGCCCGGTCCTCGCGCCGATCAAGGGCGAGTTCTCCCCGCAGGCGCTCGAAACGGTCATGCTGTACAACGACAAGACCAAGGCGAAGGCCTACTACGCCTTTCCGTTGAAGCAGGCGACGCTGCATCTGCACTATTGGAAGGACATGCTCGAAGAGGGAGGTCTCAAGGAGACCGACATCCCGAAGGACTGGAAGGGCTTCTGGTCGTTCTGGTGCGACAAGGCGCAGCCGGCCGTGCGCAAGGCGTCCGGCAAGCGCATCTACGGCATCGGCCATCCCATGGGCGTCGACGCCACCGACAGCTTCATCTCGTTCCTGGTGTTCATGGATGCCTACAACGTCGTGCTCGTTGACGACAACGGCAAGCTCCTGGTCGACGATCCCAAGGTGAAGGCGGGTCTCGTTGCCGCCATGAAGGACTATGTCGAGATCGCCGCGAAGGGCTGCACGCCGCAATCGGCGACGAGCTGGAAGGATCCCGACAACAACGTCGCCTTCCACAACAAGACGACGATCATGACGCACAATTCGACGGTCTCGCTCCCCGGCAAATGGCTGGACGACGCCAGCAACGAGACGCTCACCGCCGAGCAGCGCGATGAGGCGAAGAAGAACTATTACGACCGCATCCGCACTATTGTCTGGCCCAACAAGCCGGATGGCACGCCGGTCCACACCCGCGCCTCCGTGGTGGTCGGCCTGATCTTCGAGCAGGCCAAGAACAAGGAGCGGGCCAAGGAGTTCGTCTCGTTCCTGCTGCGCGATGAGAACCTGCAGCCCTATGTCGAAGGCGCGCTCGGCCGCTGGTTCCCGGTCAAGACCGCGGCGCAGAAGTCCGCCTTCTGGGATGGCGACGTTCATCGCCGCGCCGTGCGCGACCAGTTTTTCGCTGGCGTCGGCAGCTACGAGATGAGCAAGAACTACAAGTTCACCACCCTCAACAACGAGAACGTCTGGATGAAGGCCGTGAACGCCATCGTCACCAACAAGGTGCCGGTCGAAAAGGCCGTCGACGACATGATCGCGCGCATCAAGGAAGTGGCCCGCAACTGACCGGGTGGGGCGGGCAGAAGGCTCTGACCTTCATCTCCGCCGTCATTCCGGGGCGATGCGACGGGACCACGCTACGCGTGGCCCGGAACATCGAACCCGGAATCCATCCAGCCACAAGATCCTTTCCTCAATGAATGCCGGCCTCGCGCCCAACCGGGCGCACCCGGAATGACGAACCGTGGAGATCGTGAGTCCATGTCTCTGATCACCGTCTTCGGCTCGATCAACGTCGACCTCGTCGCGCGCGTCGACACGATTCCGAGACCCGGCGAGACCGTGCTGGCATCTGGCTATGCAACGATCTGCGGCGGCAAGGGCGCGAACCAGGCGGTCGCCGCCGCGCGCGTGTCATCGGCGGGACGGGTGGTCATGGTCGGCCGGATCGGAGAGGATGCGTTCGGCGGGCTGTGCATGGACAACCTTGCGGCAAACGGGGTCATGGTCGATCGCGTCAGAGTAGGTGCGGAGCCGACCGGGTGTGCCTTCATCACTGTCAGCGCTGCTGGCGAGAACGCCATCACGGTTGCGAGTGGAGCCAACGCATCTCTCTCAGCCGACGCGATCCCTGCGGCCGAGTTTTCCGCGGCGACGACGCTCGTCCTTCAAATGGAGGTCCCGTTTGCGGCTTCGCTTACCGTTGCGCAACGCGTCCGCGCAAAAGGGGGCCGCGTGATCTGGAATCTCGCGCCAGTGCCGGACCGCCTGGGCGCGGCGGAGCTGCGCGCGCTGCTTGACGCGACAAGCGTTCTTGTCGTGAACGAGCACGAGGCCTGCGCCGCGGCAGCGCGATTGGGGTGGGCCGGTGACAGCTTTGAGGAGGCCACGGCCTTTCTCGCATCCACCGGCGGCGTGACCTGCATCGTGACGGCGGGAGCGCGAGGCGCGTGCGCCTTCCATCCGGACGGTGCGCGCCAGGCGGTCGCGGCGGACCGGATACGACCCGTTGATACGACAGGCGCGGGCGACACGTTCGTCGGCATTCTGGCGGCAGGGCTCGACGAGGGCCGCGACTGGAGCGAGGTGCTCGCGCGCGCCTGTCGCGGCGCCTCCCTGGCATGCCTGGAGCACGGCGCGCAAAAAGGCATGCCGACCGCCGAGGCTCTGTCGTGAGCGGCGCCGGCGGAGTTGCGCATTTGTCTTTCCGTGAGAGGCTTTTCGATTTCACCGATTTCAACCTATTTGGAGCTAGCTCGTGACTGCAACCATCCAGGGCATCATTCCGGTGATGCTGACGCCGTTCACCGAAGCGGATGCAATCGACTATTCGGGACTTGAAAACCTCATCGAATGGTACATTGCAAATGGCGCCGATGCGCTGTTCGCCGTGGCTCAGTCGAGCGAGATGCAATTCCTGAGCCTCGAAGAGCGTATCGAGCTGGCTCGTTTCGTTGTCCGAAAAGCGGCAGGCAGGGTGCCGGTCATAGCCTCCGGCCACGTCAGTGAATCGCGTGACGATCAATCGACCGAGCTGACCTCCATTGCCGCAACCGGCGTCGACGGATTGGTCCTGGTGACGAACAGATTCGATCCCAAGGGGCAGGGCGGCACAGTATTCATGGACAATCTGCGCAGCTTGCTCGATGCGCTGCCCGCCGATCTTCCGCTCGGACTTTACGAATGCCCGGCGCCCTTCCGCCGGCTCCTGACCGATGAAGAACTGGCGTTCTGCGCCGAGAGTGGGCGCTTTGCGATCCTCAAGGATGTGTCGTGCGACCTTGCGACCGTGAAACGCCGCGTGGCGCTGACCAAGAATTCCTCCCTCGCCATCGTCAACGCCAATGCAGCGATTGCCTTTGACGCCATGAGGTGCGGATCTGCCGGTTTCACTGGGGTGTTCACGAATTTTCACCCCGATCTCTACAAGTGGCTGCTGACGCACAGCTCCGAGCATCCGGCCCTGGCGGACGATCTCTCGGTCTACCTCGCGCTCGCCGCGATGGCTGAGCCGATGGGATATCCCAAGCTGGCAAAGCTGTATCATCAGAGGCTCGGCACGTTTTCATGCATCCGGAGCCGGGCCGTGGACTTCGATATTCGTGAGCGGTTCTGGGCACTGGACGCGCTCATCGACAAGATCATGCAGGGGCAGGCAGACTTCCGCGCAAGAATTGCAGCCGCGCGCTGATATGGCCGTTGCAAATCTCGATGATGTGAGGGCGATGGCCGCGCGACGGCTGCCAAAAGTATTCTTCGAATATATCGACGGTGCGGCCTTCAGTGAGGAGACGGCACGTCGCAACGTCGCGGACTTCCGGCGCATCGAGCTGCAGCAGCGCGTGCTCATTGACGTCTCGCGCCGCGATCTGCAGGTCGATTATCTCGGCCGGCGCCGGGCGCTGCCGATCGCGCTTGGCCCGGTCGGCTTCTCCGGCCTTTTCTCCGAACGCGGCGAGATCAAGGCTGCACGGGCTGCCCACGCGGCCGGCATCCCCTACTGCCTGTCGAGCTTCGCGATCACGTCCCTCGAGGAGCTGCGGGCTGCAACTCGCGGCACGCTCTGGTTCCAGCTCTATGTGCTCAGGGAGCGCGAGCTTGCCCGGCGGATGATCGAAACTGCGATTGCTGCTGACGTCGAGGCGCTGTGCGTGACCGTCGATACGCCCGTGGGCGGCTTGCGCGAAAAGGACGTGCGCAACGGATTCCGAAGTCTGACGAAGGTCACGCCGCGTCTCGCTCTCGCCTTGGCGCGCAAGCCGATGTGGTGCGCGCGGATTCTGCGCCGTGGAATCCCTGAGATCGGCAATCTGGCCGGCCTGCCGGAGTATGGCAGCAACGCGCTCGAACAAGCCGCGCGGCTGGCGGCGCATATCGATGCCTCAATGACCTGGGAGAGCATCGCGTGGATTCGGAAGCTTTGGCCGCGAAAGCTCGTACTGAAGGGAATCCTGAATGCGATCGATGCGTCCGAGGCCGTCCGCGTCGGTGCGGATGCCATTGTCGTCTCCAATCACGGCGGACGCCAACTCGATTGCGCGTCGTCCACGATTGCGGCGCTGCCTCGCATCGCCGACGCGGTCGGGTCTGATATCGAGGTGCTGTTGGACGGCGGTATCAGGCGCGGGTCCGATGTTCTGAAGGCCCTTGCGCTCGGCGCGCGCGGAGTGCTGCTTGGCCGCGCCTACGCCTATGGTCTTGCCGCGGACGGCGAGCGCGGGGTCGCACGTGTGATCGAGCTGATTGCCACGGAATTGGACCTCCAGATGGCGCAGATGGGCCTATGTCACCTGCGCGACATGGCAAGGCGTCGCGACGAACTGTTGCGTATTCGAGGCGACGTATCTGGGTGATACTGACCGCTATGTCCGCTGGCCAACACTCTTCGGCACGGTGAGGACGATCGGCACTGCGAGGGCGAATATCGCGACTCCGACGATCCACACGAGCCCGGTCCAGTCCGGTCGCGACAGGGCGTAGATCCAACCGAAGATGAGTGGGCCGAAGATCGCGGCGAGGCTGACGAAGCTGGCGACGACGCCCTGCAATTGCCCCTGGCGCTCGCGATCGACCGCCTGCGACTGCAGCGATCGCAGCGCCGGCGCGCTGATTCCGCCGAATGCGATCAGTGGGATCAGGGCGAAGGCGATCCAGCTCACTTTCGCGAAGGCGAGGGTGAGGAGAGCGGCGGCTTCGCAGGCCATGCCGAGGAGGAGCGTGCCGCGCTCGCCGAGCCATCGTGTGACCGGACCAACGGCGAAGGCCTGGGTCACGGCCACGAGCAGCCCGAAAATGCCCAGCGAAAGACCGATATCGGTCCCTCGCCAGTGGAAGCGATCCGTGACGAAGAGCACCCAGACCGTGCTGTAGGTCTGGCCGACGAGACTGATCAGCAGGAAGACAGCCACTGGCGGGATGAGCGCGCGAAACGTGAGCGCCCAACGCAGCGGTGCGAGCGGGTTCAGCGACCGCCAATCGAACGGCATGCGCTCAGCTGGATGCGATTCAGGCAGAATGAACAGGGCAATGAAGAGGTTCACGCCGCTCGACGCTGCGGCGGCAAGGAAAGGGGCGCGCAGCGAAATGTCGCCGAGCATGCCGCCGATGACCGGGCCGATGACGAAGCCGGCGCCAAAGCAGGCCTGGAACAGGCCGAAGCGGCGTGCGCGCATCATCTCCGGCGTGATGTCCGCGATGTAGGCGGTGATCATCGCCACGTTCGCGGCCGTCAGCCCGGCGATCGTCCGGCTTGCGAACAACAGCCACAGGTATGGCGTGAAGGTCATGACCAGATAGTCGATGGTCGAGCCGGCAAGGGCAAGGAGCAGCACCGGCCGGCGGCCAAAACGATCCGACAGGACGCCAAGCACCGGCGTGACGGCGAATTGCGTGAGTGCGTGCAGCGCCAGCAGCACCCCGTACAGCGTGGACACGTTGTCCGCGCCAGCCATGGAGCGCAGCAGGTTCGGCAGGATCGGGAAGATCAGCGCGATGCCTGCGGCCTCGAGCGCGGTGCAGGCGAGGATCGCGACAAGCGGCCGGCTCATGGGCTTTGCTCGGTCAAGGGTGTTTGCGGCTTGTCAGGGTGCACCGGCTTGCTGCATGCGCACGACCGCGTGTCAGACGAGACTTTCCGCGAGCGCGGGCGATGAATGGAGCGGGGCATCCCGCCGAAGGTGATCGGCGATGCCAGATAACGTCCACTTCAAGCCCGCCTCTTCCACCGCCAGAGCCACGGCTTCGTCATCCCCGAGCACCGTCGCGGACAGGAGGTCCGGTCGCTGACGTTGTGCGATCGCAAGGTAGGGATCATTGGGGATCGGGTGCCAGAGCCAATAGGCCGTAGGCAGCTCGGCCGTGAACCCGTCAACAGAAACGGCGACCCTTTGCGTGAAGTCGGAAGCCGCGTCCCGAACGGGCATCGCCGCGCGGTAATCGACGGGGTCCAGGATGTTCATCGAAAAACCTTCGGCGTCACGGCGTGATGCAAAGGCGGGAAGGACCAGCGTTCCTGCGCGCGCATAGCGCGCCGGCCCAGGCGGATAGCGGAAGTCGGCGTCATGGGTCTTGACGGTTATTCCCGCGTATTTGGCGCTGGGATAGACATCCACGACCATGAACACGACGCCGTTGTTCTGAAGCACCCTGGAGATCTCGGCCCCGGTGTTCCTTCGCGCGAATGCAATCGGTGTGGCGCGCGTGGCACTCCGACCTCGATAGATCCATTGTTCGGTCGGTGTTGGCTTGTTGCCGATCGAATACACGAAGCCGACGCCGAATCCGCGGTCTTTGAGGTGTGCCGCGAACAGTTCGAGGCTTCCAATGTGGGGCACCGCAAGGATGCAGCCGTTGCGCGATTTCGAAAGAGCCTGAGCAAGACGGTCGAGCGCTTCGTCGGAGATCCCGGTCTTGAGGTCCATTGCCCTGTCCCGATCCTGCTGCAAATTGGCGAGATCGAAGAGGACAGTGACCCACGCGGCCAAACCGTCGACCACATGATCATGGGTCGCGGTGGTACGGCGAATGATGCTTTGACGGACGAACATGTTGTTGCCCATCGAGCTGGGCATGCTTGCGATCACACTTGCGATGTCTCGCGCAACATCCGGCTGACGCGCGACGGGAACGACCGGCGCCACGCGGTCGACAAGGTTCACGACTGCCGTCTGGATGTCACCGTGCTCGCGAGGAAAGGAATTCTCTCTTGCGTCCCGTGACCCGATGTCGGCGACTGTTTCTTGAAATGTCACTTGAAGCCCAAAAACCGCATCTTAAGCTGGAAGGTTCTCGGAAATTCCATCATACAAGTATTACTAGCTTCTATAGCTTCTATAGGTTGCCCCCCAATGCTCCTTATGGGGTCGGTGGCAGAGACGTTCGCGACCCACCTAGGCAATTGCTTCAAATTGCATCGATCTTCGCGGTGGCGGTCGTCCCTGCGGCGGCCATGGTGTGATTTCCGTTAAGACCTCGCTGTTGTGTCACATTCTTGAAATGCTCCGCGGTGCTAGCTGATCCTCGATGCGACCGTGCGGGATCGCGTTTCGGACGGAGAGTTGACAGCGGCGGACGATGTGATGTTCGGGCAGACAGTATCCGGCCAGGTTGCCGACGCGCCGCCGGCGAACAATTCCCAACCCGATGTCGAAGGCGGATCCGGCCTGGGCCTCAAGGTCACGGCCGCTGCGATCGGCGTCCTCGCCGTTGCGGCCAGTGTCATGGTCGGTGCGGGGACGGCGGGCGTTCTTGGCGGCGGGCTGGCGCTGATCATGCTGGCGATCGCCATCACGGACGCCAGGTCATTCCTGATTCCGGATCCTCTCAACCTCGCCGCGGTCATGCTCGGCCTCGCCAATGCAGCGGTTCTGGGGCAGGGCGATCTCGCCGTGATGGCGGAGGCCGTGCTGCGTGCCGTCTTCTTTGCCGGCGCGTTCCTCGCCCTGCATCTCGCCTATCTTCGGCTGCGCCGGCGGCGTGGCATTGGTCTGGGCGACGTCAAGCTCGCAGCGGTGGCCGGCATCTGGCTCGACTGGCCAATCGTGCCGATCGCGATCGAGATCGCCGCTCTCTCGGCGCTCGCGACCTACGCGGTGCGCCGTTATGCGCTGCGCCACAGGCTGCGGCCGAGCACGCGTTTGCCGTTCGGACTGTTCTTCGCGCCGGCGATCTGGATCTGCTGGCTGCTTCAGACGACGTTGCCGAGCGGCTGGTGAGGGGCGGCTTTCGCTGTTCGCAGAGCTGTCAGAACGGCGATTCCTCGGGCCACCGCAGAGCATGCCATTGTCCGGCTGCGATCTGGCCGCGGCTCATCTTGGAGGCCACCGCATTGCGCAGCTTGGCAAAGTTCTCGCGCGTTCGCTTTGGGGCATGCGCGGCCGCGAGGTTGAGCCATTTATAGGCGGCGACGTCGTCTTGCGGTACGCCCTGGCCCTTGTCGTAGGCGAGGCCGAGCAGATATTGCGCCGTGGTGTCGCCTCGCTCGGCCGCGAGCCTGTACCAATAGCCCGCCGCATCATAGGACTGCGGAAGGCCTTGCCCCGTCGCGTACATGAATCCGACCATGGCCTGGGCGCGGGCATTCCCACGCTCCGCCTGCGGCAGCAAGAGGCGTGCGGCGCTGTTGTAATCGCCGCGCGTGAACGCGGCGCTTCCTGCGCCGTCGGCACGGGCAGCGCCTGTTGCGGCCATTCCCAGGACCGTGGCGACGATGAGGAGGGCAGTCGGCCTGATCATGGTTACGCTCCTGCGCCGGTTGCGGCTCAGCGGTAGCTCGACGGCGCGCCCGGCTTCGGTCCGACCGCGTTGATGGTGCCGCGTAGCTTGGTCCGCAGCTCTTCGGCGACGAAATGCGCGTCTGCGCCGTCGCGGATGATCTGTGGACGGATGAAGATGATGAGCTCGGTGCGCTTGATCTGCTTGTCGGTCTGCCCGAACACGACCTCGCCGAGGCCAGGGATCTGATCGAGGCCCGGGATGCCCGAGCGGGCCCTGGTCTGGCTGTCGCTGATCAGACCTGCCAGTAGCACCGTCTGCCCGCTGGCGACTGCAACAGAGCTGCGCACCTTGCGGGTCGACACTGTCGGCGTCAGCGAGTTGGTCGAGGTCGAAGAGGAACCCGACGACGAGTTGCTGACGGGATTGGAGATCTCCTGCTCGACATCGAGCCTGACGTTTCCGTTGGCGTTGATCCGAGGCACCACGCGCAGGATGATGCCGGTGCTCCGATAATCGGTGGTGTTGGCGATCGTATTGCTGCCGGTCAAGACGGTCGCGCTCCCGGTCTGAATCGGGATCTCGTCGCCGACCTGGAGGGTGGCGATCTGGTTGTCGATCACCACGACGGACGGGTTCGACAGGACCTTGACGTCGGTGATCGCGTGCAAGGCGTTGAGCACCGCCCTCGGCGTCGAGGCGGAGCCGACGAGGAAGTTGAAGCCCGGGATCGCGCGCTGGAGCGCGACATCGGTCGCCGCGCTGAGCAGCGCGCTCGCGCCGTTGTAGCCGACGGAGCCGGTGTCGGGCTTGAGGCCAAGGTCGCGGCTCATGATGTAGGACTGGACGCCGTATTGGAGATCGTCGGTCAGGGTCACCTCGGCGATGGTGGCGTCGATGGCGACCTGAAGCTGCGGCTGGTCGATCTCCTTGATGGTCTGCTCGATGATCCGGTACTGCTCCTGGCTTGCATAGATCAGAAGCGTGTTGTTGACGGTGTCGGCGGTGATGCGGACGCCATCAAGCACGTTGCCGGGACCCGCGCCGCCCCGTCCGGAGTTCTGCCCCGTGCCGGAATTGTCGAACAGGCTGCCGCCGCCCTGCGAGCCGGACGATGAACCGTAACTGGCCTGATTGCCGGCGGACGAATCCGTCGCGCCGCCGCTGCCTGTGGTCCGTCCGCTCGATCCGAATCCTCCGGTCGATTGATTGGGCGCAGCCGACAGGCGGCTGAGCGCGGAGCCGCCGCTCGAGCTGGACGACAGGCCCGATCCCGGCGCAACCTGTCCGCTCGGGCTGTCGAGCGGGGAGGAGGTCGAGCCACCCGAATTGCCGGCGCCGAAGACGTCATTGAGCACGCGCGCAATCTGCTTGGCGTCGCCGAACTTCACACGATAGACGTGGACGGCGGAGCGGCCGGTATTGGTGGTGTCGAGGCGACGAATCCAGGTCTCGATCCGCTGCAGCAGCTCCGGCTTGCGCGTCACCGCGAGCACCGCGTTCATTCGGGCGATCGACTGGAACTTGATCAGATTCTGCGTCATGCCGCCTTCGCCGGAATCCACGATCTTCTCGAGCTCGGCGATGATCGGTCCGGGATTGCTGTTCTGCACCGGGAAGATCCCGACCGACTGCCCCTTCATGAAGTCCGCGTCAAAGCTCAGCACGAGATCGACCGCATTGCGCCGCTCGCTGCCCGAGCCCTGAATCAGGATCAGGTTGCGATTGGGGTCGGCGCGGATCATGCCGGGCCGGGTGGCAAAGCTGTCGACGAGCTTGATGACGGTCTGCGCGGAGACATATTGTAATGGCACAACCGTCACGCCGTAGCCCGGGGTCATGCGATCCGAGGCATCCGCTGCCCCGACGCCGACCGCATCGCCCTGGGGCATCAGCCGGTAGCCGGTATCGTCCCGCACCAATGCGACACCGCCGATCCGAAGCGCGTTTTCGAGCGCGAAGACCACGTCCGATTTCGGGATCGGCCGTCCCGAGGAGAGGCTGATATTGCCCTGGACGCGCGGATCGATGACGTAGCCGACGCCGAGGATGTCGCCGAGCACGACCTTGGCGACGGAGGCGACCGGCGAATTGTCGAAATTGAGCTCGAACCGGTCGCTGCTGACCGCGGCTTGCTGCGACGAGGTAGCTGGCGGAGCATCATCGCCGGGAATGGCGGCATAAACTGCATTTTTGGCGCGCGGGCCCGTGCTGAGCTCGCGCTGCGGCAACTGGTTCGGATAGCGCGGCATGAGGTCGATCGACCGGACCTTGTCGAAAACGTCCGGATCCTTGGTGTCGGCGTCCGCAATGCCGCTCACCGTGTTGCACGATCCGAGCAGGGCGCAGACCATCGCGCATTGCACAACCAAGCCGATCCGGAACGCTGCTCGGCTCACTGTCTGCCCCACTCACGCGCCGCCCATTGTTGTCCCCGTCAATCCGGGTCGGGCCGAAGGCCGTTTGCTTAACCGCCTCATGTGACAGTCGTGTGTTACGAATGCTGTGAGACGCCTTCCGGCGCGCGAACGGAATTGTTGTTCCGATGCCGCGTGGCGCGATTAGCTCTGGAATCTCAACGCTGTTTTATCTCTGTCATGAAGCCACGCAGTGCGGTCCGCAGCCGGCTTGGCAATTGCGTCACATTTCCAATCGGAGAACTAAGGTAAACGGCGCGCTCGCCGCGCTGCGGCCATCAGAGTTCTCCGGTCGACGTCCATGGCTTCTCCGAATGCGCACGAGTTTGCGGCTCGTTTCAGCCAGAAGGCCGGCCTGAAGACGGAAGTGGACAAGCTCGGCAGGCTGAACGGGACGGGCCCCGCCGAAGGCGGTCTGCGCAAGCTGTGGGAGATGAGCGAATTGTCGGCGAACGAGTTTGCCGACGAGGTCGCCGGCTTCTTCGAGCTCCCGCGTGTCACGCTTCAGGAGATGATGGCGGCGGAATCCCGGGTGCAGCAGTTTTCGCGCCGGTTTCTGCGGGAGATGGCGGTGTTTCCGTGCCAACCCGCAGGCGGATCGCCGGCCCTGATGCTCGCCGACCCGACCGACCGCGCCTCCATTCAGGCCGCCGCGATCGTGCTGGGGACGACGCCGGCGATCAAGGTCGCCTCATTCGAAGACATCGCCATCGCACTCGACCAGCGGCTCGGCGAGGAGGAGAGCGCCGACGTCGAGAACGCCGTCAGGGGCGGCGTGCAGGACGACGACATCGACAATCTGCGCGATCTCGCCAGCGGCGCCCCGGTCGTCCGGGCCGTCAACGACATGTTTGAAATCGCCGTCGAACTCCGCGCCAGCGATATTCACATCGAGCCGGGCCGCTCGTCGCTGGTGGTGCGGATGCGCATCGACGGATTGCTGCGCAATGTTCAGACGCCGAACGGCGTTCCACCGCAGGCCGTCATCTCCCGCATCAAGATCCTGGCCGGCCTCAACATTGCCGAGCGTCGCCTGCCGCAGGACGGCGGCGCGCGGGTGCGGGCCGCGCGCGCGGAGATCGACGTGCGCGTCGCGATCATGCCGACGCAATATGGCGAGTCCGCCGTCATCCGCCTGCTGCCGCGCGATCGCGCGTTGCTGTCAATCGACAAGCTCGGCTTCCTTGCCGGCGACCAGAGCAAATTGAAGCGCATGCTGGCGCTTCCGCATGGCATGGTCATCGTCACCGGCCCGACCGGCAGCGGCAAGACGACGACGCTCGCAACGGTCCTGTCGCTGCTCAACGAGCCGACCCGGAAGATTTTGACGATCGAAGACCCCGTCGAATACGAAATTCCCGGCGTCTGCCAGTCCCAGGCCAAGCCGTCGATCGGCCTGACCTTCGCCACCGCGCTGCGCGCCTTCGTCCGTCAAGACCCTGACGTCATCATGGTCGGCGAGGTCCGCGACTCCGAGACCGCCCATGTGGCGGTCCATGCCGCGCTCACCGGTCACCTCGTACTGACGACGCTGCATACCGAAACCGCGGCCGCCGCGGTGCCGCGCCTCCTCGATCTCGGGATCGAGGCATTCCTGCTGCGCTCGACCTTGCGCGCGGTAATCGCGCAGCGCCTGGTCCGCCAGCTCTGCGACCGCTGCAAGACCAGCCGGCCGCTGACTCACGCGGATATCGATGCCGACCCGCGCTATGCGGCGGTGGGCCTCGCGGTCGGCAACATCGTCTTCGAGCCGGTTGGCTGCGAGCGCTGCGGCGGCGTCGGCTATCGCGGACGTATCGGTGTGTTCGAGATTCTGGAGATGAACGAGGACGTCCGCGCGCTCGTCGAGGAACAGTCTGACTGGGAATCCATCGACAAGGTCGCCATCCGCAACGGCATGACGACGATGATCGAGGACGGTCTGGCCAAATGCCTGTCCGGCATGACGTCGGCGGCGGAAATTCTTCGCGTGACCACCGTACGGTGACGAGATGCCGAATTTCCGTTATCGCGCGCTGACGCAGAAGGGAGAGGTGGTCTCGGGTTCGATCACGGCCGCTGACCTCGCCGAGGTGGCGCAGCGCATCGAATATCTCGGATTGGTCACGATCGATGCGGGCCCCGAGGAGGAAGCCAAGGGCTGGTCGCTGGCGTCGCTGACGCTGTCGAAACCCGGGCCGGCGGATGTCACCATCTTCACTCGCGACCTCGCCTTGCTGCTGAAGGCCGGTGCCCGTCTCAACGACGCGCTCGAGCTCCTTGCCAACGACATGGATGTCGGCCGGCTGCGCCCGGTCGTCAACGACATCAAGACGGCGATCCTGTCCGGAGAGAGCTTCGCTGAAGCGCTCGGACGCGAACCGGCGCTGTTTCCGGCCATGTATGTCGCACTGGTCCGGGTCGGGGAGATGTCCGGTACGCTCGACCACATTCTGGAGACGATCGGGATCGAGCGCACGCGGGCCGAGGCGTTGCGGCGCAAGGTGACTGGTGCCTTGCAATATCCGGCCTTTGTGCTGCTCGCGGCCGGCGGCGTGCTGATCTTCTTCGTCACGTTCGTGCTGCCGCAGTTCTCGGCGGTGCTGCGCGACTTCAACGCGAAAACCGATCCGGTCATCGAAATCTTCCTCACGCTCTCGGATGTGCTGCGCGGTCACGGCTTCGAGGTCGGCGCCCTGGTCGCCGTCGCAGTCATCGGAAGCTGGCTGGCCTGGCGAAGGCCCGCCGTGCGCGCGAGCATCGTGACCCAGCTCGCGCGGCTGCCGGTCATCTCGACCGTGGTGGAATTTCATCGGGCGGCACTATTCTCGCGCAACCTCGGCATTCTTCTAGGCAGCGGCGTGACGCTGACGGCGACGCTGCGGATCCTGATCGACATCATGACCGCGACTGGTAACGTGGCCGCCTGGGCGGCGATGGCCGACCGTGTCCGTCATGGCGGCCGGCTCGCCGACGCGCTTGCGGCCTCAGCCGTGCTGCCGCCGGTCGCGGTGCGCATGCTGCGGCTCGGCGAGGAGACCGGCCAGTTGCCGACGCTGTCGGGCCGCGTCGCGGAATTCTATGAGGAGAAGCTGCAGCGGCAGCTCGATCGCGTCGTGGCCATCATCGGCCCGGCGGCGATCATCCTCATCAGTGTTGTCGTCGGTGGATTGATCGTGTCGGTCATGACGGCGCTGCTGTCGGTGACACAGGTTGTCGGATGAAAGGGGAAGGGCAGGTCATGGTCGGCTTTTCAAGGAAAGTGCCACGCAACCGGCGCCGACGGCGCCACGGCGAGGACGGCTTCACGCTGGTGGAGATGCTGGTGGTCATCACCATCATCGGCATGATCATGGCGCTGGTCGGCCCCCGGGTGCTGAACTATCTCAGCGAGTCCCGTGTGAAGGCCGCGAAGATCCAGATCCAGAGTTTCAGCAGTGCGCTCGATCTGTTCTACCTCGACGCGGGTCGCTTTCCGACCAGCTCGGAAGGGCTCGATGCGCTCGCGCGTCCGGTCAGTGGTGTGGCGTCGTGGAACGGCCCATACCTGAAGGGCGGCAATGTTCCCAACGATCCATGGGGCAACCCTTATGTCTACAAGCAGCCCGCAGAACGCGCGCCCTACGAAATCCGCTCGCTTGGCTCCGACGGACAGGAAGGTGGCACGGGAACCTCTGCTGATCTCGTCTCCGGACAGAATTGACGCGGGCGAAGCCGGCTTCACCCTGATCGAAATGGTCTGCGTGCTCGCCATCGTCGCGATGATCGCGGCCGTCCTGTTACCGCGCTTTCCCTCGGCAACGTCGCGGGCGCGGCTCGAGGCCTATGCGATCGAGCTCGCGGCCCTGCTCAAGGCCGACCGCAACGCGGCACTGTCGCGTTACGACGCGGTGAACGCGGTGGTGGATGCACAGGCCCGCAGCGTTAGGTCGGGCTCGAGTCCCTGGATCATCCAGGTTCCGCAGGACGTGGTGTTCGATGCGCTGCTGCCGGAGCGCTGCAACGGCAGGCCGGCGCTGTCGACCATCAGCTTCTTTTCGAGCGGCATGTCATGTGGCGGCACGATACGCCTGACGCGGCTCGGCAATGCGGTCGAGGTGCGCGTGAACTGGTTGACGGGAGGCGTCGAAATTGTCGCGCAACAGGTTCTCTAGACGACGCACTGAGGCGGGCTTCACCATGATCGAGGCCGTGGTTGCGCTCGCGCTGGTGACGATCGTGCTTGCCGCGATCGGGACGCTGGTTGCGACCAACGCGCGCGGCGCTTGGAAACTCGAGCAGCGCGTTGCCTTGGTTGATACCGCGCGCCTGGTCGCATCCACGCTGCCGAGCGCCGGCGCGCCGATGCCCGAGGATTTGCGCGGACACGTCGCCGGACATCGCTGGCAGATGCGCGTGACGCCGTTCCTTGACGACGTCCCGGTCGTGCCGGACTCGCGCTTCGTCCCGCAGCTCGTCGAGCTGCGCGTGCAATCGCCGAGTGGCGCCGTCCTGTCGCTGGAGACGGTGCGCCTGCAGGCGAGGAGCGGGGATCGATGATCCTGCGATACGTCGGGCAGCGCCGTGCGGAGCACGGCTTCACTCTGATCGAGGCGCTCGTCTCGCTGGCGCTCATGGGACTGATCCTCGGCGCGCTGGCCTCGGTCACGGGGCAATGGCTGCGAAACTGGAACCGCGGCATCATCCGCGCCCAGCGCAATGAGCAGGTCGCGGTCGCGCTGGATCGGCTCGCGGCGGATCTGTCGGCGGCCGACTATGTGACGCGCTCGGATAACATGCCGCTGTTCCGCGGCACGGAGCAGGGTGTGGTTTTCGTCCGTTCGGTGCTTGGCCCGAACGGCCGACCGGGACTGGAGTTCGTCCGCATCTCCGAGGTGGCGGACAGCCGCGGTCCGGCACTGGTCCGCATGCGAGCACCTTTCATGCTGCTGCCGCCCGGCGATCCCAAGACTGATCTGATCCCCTTCGCCGATCCTGTCGTGCTGCTGCGTGCGCCCTACCGCATCAACTTCGCCTATGCTGCGGTAGATGGTAAATGGTTCAGCGCATGGCCCAGTTCGGGGGAATTGCCGACCTCGGTGCGCTTCGACATCAGGGATGTCGCGCGCGGAACCGTGATTTCGAGCGCAGCGCGGATTCGTATCGAGACCGGCGTGCCGCGGCCCGATCCGTCGGGCCAGCAGCAGGAAGCCACGCAGCCGCAGCCGGGTAAGGGGCCGACATGATGAGCGGTACGAGGTCTCGACATGAGGGCAAATCGTGGTCGCAAAACGGCTTCATTGTCGTCGCCACCTTGTGGCTGCTCGCCGGGCTGGCGACGCTTGCCACGGTCGCGTCCATCTATATTGCGCAATCGGCACATGCGATCGCGGCGCTCGACGTGGCGACGCAATGGGACATGTTCGGCTCGGCCGGCGTCGAGCTCGCCGCCTACGAGCTGTCTGCGCCCGCCACGGCTCGCCGTCCGACCCACGGCGGATTTGGCTTTCACCTGACGAATTCCACCGTACGCGTCGAGTACATGTCGGAGGCCGCGCGCATCAATCTCAACATGGCGCCGCGCCCGATGATCGCTGGCCTGTTCCAGGCGCTCGGTGCAGAGGCTGAGGCGGCCGACGGCTATGCCGAGCGGGTCGTCGCCTGGCGGCGCACGCCGAAGCAGGACGGGCAGGATACGGAGCAGGCGCTCTATGGCGCCTCTGGCGTGAGCTACGTCCCGCGGCAGGGGCCGTTCAGCAGCGTGGACGAACTCTGGCTTGTGCTTGGCCTGCCGGTCGCGCTCGTCGAGCGGGCGATGCCCTTCGTCACGGTCTATAGCGGCATGGCGGAGATCAACGTGCTGGATGCACAGCCGGAAGTGATCGCCGCGCTGCCGGGCATGACGCCGGCAAAGCTCGACGCCTTCCTCAAGCAGCGCGCGGACCTTCCGCCCGACAATCCGGAATTCGTGATCGGTGCGCTTGGCGGAAAGCAGCCGGGTGCGACCGTCTCCGCGAGCGACGCCTACCGGATCCGCATCCGGATCACGCTTGCCGATGGCCGGCAGCGGACGCCGGAAGCGGTGATCCAGATTCCGGCGCCGGGCGAGAAGCAGGCATTCCGGATGCTGGCGTGGACGGACGAGATCGATCCGGAACGAGCAGGGCGGCCAAAGCCGATGGAGAGCCGATGAGTATTCCCAATCAGATCGCAACCGCGCTATCCCTGTGGATCGACACGGTTGCACGCACGGTGACTGCGAGGCTCGACCGCGCGCGCGGCGCGCGGCAGATTGCGATCAGCGAGGATGATGAAGGTGTCCTCACCCTGCGGCTCGTCTCCAAAGCGAGTAAGGATGCCGATCTGCCGTCCTGCCGCATTCCCCTGGTCGAAGGCACGATCGGCGAGCCGTTGTCGGCGGAATGGTCCGCGGCCATGAAAGGGGCGATGGTCGATCTCGCGCTGAGGCCATCGCGCTTTGTGTTTCGGCCGCTGGAACTGCCCGGCCGCGCGGTCGAATTCCTCGACGGCATCATTCGCGCCCAGATCGATCGGCTCACGCCATGGTCGCCGGGCGATGCCGTGTTTCACTGGACATCGCCGCAGGCGACCGCCGACGATCATGTCGAGCTGACCGTGGTTGCGACGGCGCGCGCCGCGGTCACGTCGCTTGGGCAGGCCGTTCTCGATCTGGGTGCTGCCGCGGTCGAGATTTCGACCGTGGCTCCCAATGTGGAGCGGATTGCGGTCTACGACCAGCGCCTCGGTGGGCAAGCCGGCTCCAGCCGGTTACGGTTTGCGCTGATTGCGGTACTGGCGACGACCGGCGTGCTGACCATGCTGTCGATCGGGCTCGGCGGGATCATCTCGGATTCATATGACTCCCAGCAACAGCAGATCCAGCGCCGGATCGCGGAGCGACGAGCAATCGCGCGCGGCAGCCAGGGCGGTCCCGGCGGCTCCGCGCTGGAGCTGCTCGCGCGCCGCAAGCACACAATGCCGTCCGCCGTGGTCACACTGGAGGAATTGTCCGGCCTGCTGCCCGACCACACCTACGCGACCGAGCTGAGAATGGAGGGCGACAAGCTCCAGATCTCGGGCCTGACCCATGATGCACCGTCCCTGATCCAGATCCTGGAGCAGTCGCCGCATTTCGCCAGCGCGGGCTTCTTTGCGCCGACGACGCGCGCCGCCAACGAGCCCGGCGAGCGCTTCCACATCGAGGCCCGGATCAAGCCGCAGTTCGGATCGGGCACATGATGAGCATGCAGAAGTTCGAGGGATATCTTGCCCGGTTTCCAATCGCCGCAGTCGCGGCTTACGTGGCGATGGTCGTGCTGTTCGCTTTCACGACGGTGCAGACCGTGGTCGAGATACTGAGCAGTCGCGACTCCGCGGTGTCGGCTGCGGAGATACTGCAAACCCTGGAAGCCCGGCATCCCGTGCAGCGTTCTGCGGCCCGAAGCGACGTCAGCGTGCCGACGGGATCGCCCTTCCTCGAAGGACAAACGGTGTCGGTCGCGAGCGCCATGCTGCTGCAAAGAGTGCTCGGGGCGACCAAGCGCGTCAATGGAAACACCTTGTCCTCGCAGGTCGATGTCCAGGGGCCGCTCGCCAAATCCGGCTTCGTCTCGGCGACGTTCAATATCGAACTCGCCGCCACATCCCTTCAGCCGCTCCTTTACGATCTGGAAGCCGGCATGCCGTTCCTGTTCATCGACGAGCTCGTGGTCCAGCCGACCGCAGGGAGCGCCGACAATAGCAAGCTGCGCCTCGTGCTCGGCATCTCGGCGCAACGACAGAATACGAAGTAGCTGTCTGTCGCGGCTGGATCGCTGGCGCCGCACCTTTTGGATCCAGTGCTGCGTCCATCGATTCGCCTTGGGTTTCGGACTGAATTGGCGGGCGCCGGGACCTCGCGATCGGTGGCAAGCGAACGGCCTTCACCGATGCGAGTGCTGTTCAAAATATTCGAACATTCCGAATGTCTTACTTCCAGTTTGAAGCATCCGATGCGTGGCGATCGGCATTTGGCAGGGCCCGCGCGCGGTTTTCGTGGGCTGAGCCGTCCCGCCGCCGCGTCCTTCGGAAAAATTCCCGATCGTATTGCCGTATTGGGTTGACCCCGGCGGTCGATATGTCAAAGAAGGGCAAGGCTTTGATTTGCAAGTAGAAGACAGCTCCCGTCGGAGAGCTGTCGTGGGAGCAAGTACTGTATATGGGTGAGCGCGTTGCTTTGATCACCGGCGTGACCGGACAGGACGGTGCCTATCTCGCCGAGTACCTGCTGTCGCTCGGCTATGTCGTGCATGGCATCAAGCGGCGCTCGTCGTCGTTCAACACCGCGCGCGTCGATCATCTGTATCAGGATCCGCATGTCGGCAACGTGCCGTTCCTGATGCATTACGGCGACATGACGGACTCGACCAACCTGATCCGCCTGGTGCAGCAGATCCGGCCGACCGAGATCTACAATCTCGCCGCCCAGAGCCACGTCGCCGTCAGCTTCGAGAGCCCCGAATACACCGCCAATGCCGATGCCGTCGGCGTGCTGCGCCTGCTGGAGGCGATCCGCATCCTCGGGATGGAGAAGGAGACGCGGTTCTACCAGGCCTCGACCTCCGAGCTCTACGGCCTCGTGCAGGAGATCCCGCAGAAGGAGACCACGCCGTTCTATCCGCGCTCGCCCTATGGCGTGGCCAAGCTCTACGGCTATTGGATCACGGTGAACTATCGCGAAGCCTACGGCATGTTCGCCAGCAACGGCATCCTGTTCAATCACGAGAGTCCGATCCGCGGCGAGACCTTCGTCACGCGCAAGATCACCCGCGGCGTCGCCCGCATCGAGGTCGGGCTCGAGCAGACCCTCTATCTCGGCAATCTCGAGGCCAAGCGCGACTGGGGCCATGCCAAGGACTATGTCGAGGGCATGCACATGATCCTGCAGGCTGATGCGCCTGACGACTTCGTGCTC
This sequence comes from Bradyrhizobium sp. Cp5.3, assembly GCF_000426265.1. Classification (NCBI taxonomy): domain Bacteria; kingdom Pseudomonadati; phylum Pseudomonadota; class Alphaproteobacteria; order Hyphomicrobiales; family Nitrobacteraceae; genus Bradyrhizobium; species Bradyrhizobium sp. Cp5.3. The sequence continues at coordinate 41,075 of NZ_AUFA01000021.1, forward strand.
GCCACCGGCGAGATGCGCTCGGTGCGCGAGATGGTCGAGCTTTCCTTCGCGCAGGTCGGCCGCCGCATCGAATGGCGCGGCAAGGGCGTCGAGGAGACCGGCGTCGATGTCAAGAGTGGCAAGACGGTGGTGCGGGTCGATCCGACCTACTTCCGCCCCACCGAGGTCGAGCTTCTCATCGGTGACGCCAGCAAGGCGCGAGACAAGCTCGGCTGGAAGCCGAAGCGGACGTTTGCCCAACTGGTCGAGGAGATGATGGCGAGCGATCTGGCCGAGGCCAAGCGGGACATCGCACATGGCAATCGTACCGTTTGAGCTGAGGGGCAAGAGCGTCTATGTCGCCGGCCATCGCGGCATGGTCGGCAGCGCACTGCTGCGCCGGCTGGCACGCGAGGACGTCAGGCTCGTCACGGTGGACCGGCATGAGGTCGATCTCTGCAACCAGGCCGCCGTGTTCGACTGGTTCGCGAAAATGCGGCCGCAGGTGGTGTTCCTCGCCGCGGCCAAGGTCGGCGGCATCGCCGCCAACGCCACGCTGCGCGCCGAGTTCATCTACGACAACCTCGCGATCGCGGCCAACGTGATCCACGCCGCGCATCAAAGCGGCGCCGAGAAGCTGATGTTCCTCGGCTCTTCCTGCATCTATCCGAAGCTCGCGGCCCAGCCGCTGCGCGAGGACTCGATGCTGACCGGCCCGCTCGAGCCGACCAACGAGCCCTATGCGATTGCCAAGATCGCCGGCATCAAGATGGCGGAGGCCTATCGCAGCCAGTACGGCAGCGACTTCATCAGCGTGATGCCGACCAACCTCTACGGCCCCGGCGACAATTATCATCCCGAGTACAGCCACGTGGTCGCCGCGCTGATCCGGCGCTTTCACGAGGCGAAGATCGCCGGCGCGAAGACTGTCGCGGTCTGGGGCACCGGCACGCCGCGGCGCGAGTTCCTCCATGCCGACGACATGGCGGACGCCTGCGTGCACCTGATGAAGACCTATTCCGGCGCGGAGCTGATCAATATCGGCACCGGCGAGGACATCACCATCGCCGACTTCGCCGGCATGGTCGCCGATATCATCGGCTATCGCGGCGAGATCACTTTCGATACCGCGCGCCCCGACGGCACACCGCAAAAGCTGCTCGACGTCAGCCGTCTCGAAAGGCTCGGCTGGCGCGCGACGATCTCGCTCGAAGACGGTTTGAAGCGGGCCTATGAGGCCTTTCTGGCCGGCGCACCGGTTCCCGCGCAGTAGCCTTGCAGGGCTCGCGCCGCACTTGTCACATCTCTGATAAGTACGATGGCTATCGCTCGGGGTCGATCAGAGGCGGCCGGTGCCATGTCGATGCGCGTTTTCGTTGCTTTGCTCGCCAGCGTCCTTGCCATGGGAACTGTCCGGGCTTTCGCGGTCAGCGCGGCCGGGTCGATGGATCGGCTTCCCGCGGGCTCGCCCGACGACTTGTTTGAATCCAAGCCGGTCGCTCCGGCGCCGACCGTCGTATCACCGCCGCCTCAAGTCGAGCGGCCACCGGTTCCTGCATCCGCGCCCGGGGCGGTCAGCGATAATCCGCTGTGGGCGATTCCGCTCGGGCGTCTGACCGCGAGCCGCGAACGGCCGCTGTTTGCGCCGACACGGCGTCCGCCTGCGCCCGCTGCGGTGGCAATGCCTGCCCCCGTGCAGGCGGCTCCGCCGCAAAAGCCGCCTGAACCCGAGAAGCCGCAACTGTCTCTGCTCGGCACCGTCGTCGGCAGCGAGAAGATCGGCCTGTTCATGGATTCGGCCAGCAAATCGGTAGTCCGGCTCAGGGCCGGAGAAAGCCACAAGGGATGGATACTTCGCGCCGTGGAGCGGCGTCAGGCGGAGTTCGCAAATGGGCTCGACACTGCGGTGCTGGATATACCGCCGGAGACGAAAGCGGGTGTGGCGCGGAGTGGCCCCATGCCGGCGGGACCGTCGCCCGTTCCGGTTGCGCCTTCCCCAGGCACGCCGCGGTCTGCCGCCAACATGAGCCCGCCGATCGACCGGGCGGCAGGCCCAGGAGGGCCGGGCGCGCAGCCTGCCAATTTCAGGCTGCCTCCGGGGCTCGTCAATCCGCTGGAAAATTCGGGTTCGCGTTAGAACGTCCTCGCCACCACTTGTCGCGGCCCGTCGGCGATTATCGCGAGTAACGACTCTGCGCGTAATCTCAGCCGGTTCGCGCAATTACGATAATGCGATTCCTATTCTGCGCGGATCGAACGAAGTAAGGGTTCCCGGACTCTCTCCGCATCTGGAGGAGCAGATCTGCTTAGGAACCATCACTACGAGCACGAGTTGGCCGGTCGTGAGGGCGAGACATCACACGAGGCTGACCGTGCAAGAAATTGTGCGCGTGCGCTCCACGGCGCAGATCGCAGGCCATCCCATTCATCCGATGCTGGTGCCGATTCCGATCGCATGCTTCATCGGCGCGCTGCTGACGGACATCGCCTATGTCGTCACCGCCGAGATGATGTGGGCGAATTTCTCCGCCTGGCTTCTGCTCGTCGGCGTTATCTTCGGCGTGCTGGCGGCCATCGCGGGCCTGACCGATTTCCTCGGCAATCGCCTGGTCAGGGCACAGACCCCGGCCTGGCCACATCTGATCGGCAACGCCGTGGTGCTGATCCTGGCGTTCTTCAACTCGCTGATCCATACGCGTGACGCCTGGACTTCGGTGTGGCCTTTGGGGCTCATCCTGTCGGTCCTCACCGTCCTCATCCTGCCCGTCACCGGCTGGCTCGGCTGGGCGATGGTCTATCGCCATGGCGTGGGAGTTGCGCAATGACGTCCACACTTGCCCGCTTATTGCTATGCGGTTCGCTGCAGTGTCTCGCCGGCTGCAATGACGGCAGCGGCGATCCCAAGGCGCAAATAGGTGCCAATCCGAGCCTGCCGGACATCCAGCAATTTCTGCTGCCGCCGATGCACATCGCCCGCATCGTCGGTTGGAAGAAGGACGAGGCGCCGACCGTCGCACAGGGCTTGCAGGCCAAGCCGTTTGCGACGGGGCTGCAGCATCCGCGCGTGCCCTACGTTCTCCCCAATGGCGACGTGCTGGTGGTGGAATCCAAGGCGCCGAAGGCCGCTGCGATCAAGCGGCCCAAGGAGATCGTGATGAACTGGGTCGAGTCCTGGGCGACCTCCGGCGGTGATACCGGCCCCAGCAACCGCATCACGCTGCTGCGCGACAGCAATGGCGACGGCGTACCGGATACGCAGAGCGTGTTTCTCGATCATCTCAATTCGCCGTTCGGCGTCGCGCTGGTCGGCAATGATCTCTATGTCGCCAACACCGACGCGATCGTCAGATATCCCTACACCGAGGGTGACACCAAGATCACCGCGCCCGGCACGGTGCTGACTCAGCTTCCGGGCGGCCCGATCGATCATCACTGGACCAAGAGTCTCGTGGCGAGCCCGGACGGTTCGACGCTCTATGTCGGTGTCGGCTCCAACAGCAACATCACCGAAAACGGCATGGAGGCGGAGCACAATCGCGCCGCGATCCTCCAGGTCGATCGTGCCACCGGTCGCTGGCGCATCTTTGCGAGTGGCTTGCGCAATCCGAACGGCCTGAGTTTCGAGCCGCAAAGCGGCGCTCTGTGGACGGTGGTGAACGAGCGCGATGAGCTCGGTCCGGATCTCGTTCCCGACTACATAACGTCGGTGAAGGAGGGCGGCTTCTACGGCTGGCCCTACAGCTATTACGGCCAACACGTCGATCCCCGTGTCAAGCCGGAGCGGCCCGACCTCGTCGCCGGGGCGATCGTGCCGGATTACGCGCTGAGCTCGCATGTCGCGCCGCTGGGCCTCGCCTTCTATACCGGCACCAGCCTACCGGGCGCCTATCGCGGCGGCGCGTTCGTCGGCGAGCACGGCAGTTGGAACCGGCAAGCGCTGAATGGCTACAAGGTCGTGTTCGTGCCGTTCAGCGACGGCAAACCGAGCGGGCCGGCGCAGGATGTCGTCACCGGCTTCCTGAACAGCGACAACCAGGCCCGCGGCCGCCCCGTCGGCGTCGCCATCGACAAGACCGGCGCGCTGCTGGTCGCCGACGACAGCGGCAATACCGTGTGGCGCGTCACCTCCGCGCAGTCGCAGGTCACGCAACGTTAAGCCCGATGCGGCGTTGTTGTGTCCAAAAGCCAAGCCAGGAGTTGGACAATGGGTCTCGCTCAATACGCCGTCGTGCCGATCCAGGATGAATGGGGCGTGCTGCACGACGGCAACGTCAACGGCAAATACGCAACCAAGGAATCCGCGTTCGAATCCGCGGTGGCAGCTGCCTCGCTGGCGCTTCGCCAGGGACACGAGGTTCACGTCAGCGTGCCCGGCCGCGAAATAGGCGAGAACGCGCTCGGCAGCTAGTGCGCCGAGATGTGCAGTAGGAGGCCGTGATGACCAAGCCCCGCGAGCCGAATGGCGTCGAGCCGGCCCGGTCCGAAGAGGACATTCAGCGGGACCAGCTCGGTCCGCGTGGCGTGCCCGGTGCGCCGGATCCCGCCAAGATGACCCCGCAGCGGGACAAGAAGACGCCCAGGCACATCGATCCCGGCCACACCTCCTGAGCGGTCCCGAAGGAGACATCGCTCGGCGGAGCCGGTCTGCGGCTAACGCCGCGGTGCCATTCGGAACCGATATATTCCTGTTCGCCGAGTCTGCGGTTAGACATGCCTCATAGGCGTGATCTGCACCTTTGGGGCGGGCGACTGGCGGAATGCGGTTCTTGAAATCTGACGGCGGGCTCATCGGCGCACTGTCGGTGCTCGCGATCACCCAACTCATCGGATGGGGAACGATAGGCCTTCCCGCGATCGTGGGCCGCGATCTCGCAGCCGATCTCGGCATGAGCCTGCCGACAGTCTTCTCCGGCACATCGGTCCTTTATGTCGCGATGGGGCTCTGTGCCCCCTGGCTCGCCAAGTCCTTTGCGCGGCACGGTGCGCGAAAGGTGATGATGGCCGGAACGGTCGTCGCAGCGCCCGGCTTCGTTCTGCTGTCCTTTGCGCGCGAGCCGATGCTCTATTTCGCGGCCTGGATCGTCCTCGGCATGGCAGGCAGTGCTACGCTGTCCACCGGCACCTACATCATGCTGAACGAGGTCGCCGGACGGCAGGCCAAGAGCGCCATCGGCGCGCTCATGCTGGTGACGGGATTGTCCAGCAGCATCTTCTGGCCGACCACCTCGTTTCTGAGCGGCCTCGTCGGCTGGCGCGGGACGTGCCTCGTCTACGCCGCGATGTTGATCCTCGTTTCGCTGCCGCTCTATGCTTTCGCGGCCCCGCGCCGGAGCGTCGCGAAGGACAACGGCGGTGAGCCGACACAAGGCGTCGATGCGCCTGCGATTCCCCGCAGCACCTTCGGCCTCGTCGTCGCCGCGATCACGCTCAACGCCTTCGTCAATTTCGGCCTGAGCGCCGTTCTCATCGAGCTCCTTCGGGCGGAGGGGCTGGCGCCGGCGCAAGCCATTGCCTTCGGTTCGATGCTCGGCGTGATCCAGGTCAGCGCCCGCGGGCTCGATTTCCTCGGAGGAGGACGATGGGACGGGATCACGACCGGGCTCGTCGCAGGCACGGCGCTCCCGGTGGCGATGCTGCTGCTGATGGTGAGCGAGGGGGCGACCTGGGCGGTGGCGATCTTCATCCTGCCTTACGGCGCCGGCAGCGGCGCGATGGCGGTGGCGCGGGCAACGATCCCGCTCGTGTTCTACGACCAGGCCGAGTTCGCCAAGGCGATGTCGATGATCGCGCTGCCGCTCAATCTCGCCTCCGCCATCTCTCCGCCCGTGCTCGTCAGCTTGCTCACCCAGTTCGGCAGCCGCGGCGCGCTCGGTCTCACCTTTGCCTGTTCCTGTGCAACGGTGCTGATCCTTGTCCTGCTCAGTCGCCGGCGCCCGAGCATGGCTGCGGCAGCCGCGATCTGACGCACAGGCACGATATTCGCGGCGCGGAAATTCGGCGCCGCGAGAGCCGCTTCGGCTGCCGGGCTGGGGATGGTCGTATGCCGCCAGTGCAGTGCTCGGGACGCAAAAATGGTGTATCCGCAGAGAGTGCGGCCAGGGTTTCAGCTGCCGCGCCAAGATCAGTTCCCGGAGGAAACCTACATGTCGGCCTTGCCGCTTTCAGGCATCAAGATCCTTGATCTCACGCGCGTGCTCGCCGGGCCTTTGTCGGCCCAGATGCTGGGCGATCTCGGTGCGGAGATCATCAAGATCGAGCGGCCGGGCACCGGCGATGACGCGCGCGCCTTCGGCCCGCCTTACCTGACCGACCCCGAGGGCAAGGCGAACAACAACAATTCGTTCTACCTCTGTGCCAACCGCAACAAGAAGTCGGTCACCGTCAACATCGCCAAGCCCGAAGGGCAGGAGATCATCCGGCAGCTTGCAAAGGACGTCGACGTCTTCATGGAGAACTACAAGGTCGGCGATCTTAAGCGCTACGGCCTCGACTACGAGACGATCAAGGCGATCAATCCCCGCATCATCTATTGCTCGGTAACCGGCTTCGGTCAGACCGGGCCCTACGCGCCGCGCGCGGGCTATGACGCTATCCTGCAGGCGATGGGCGGCCTGATGAGCGTCACCGGTCACATCGACGGCGAGCCTGGCGAGGGCCCGATGAAGGTCGGCCCGTCGATCGTCGACTACATGACCGGCATGAACACCTCGATCGGACTTCTCTCGGCGCTCTACCATCGCGACGCCAATGGCGGGGAAGGACAGCACATCGACGTCTGCCTGTTCGATACCGTCATCGCATCGTTGTCGCACTGGCTGCAGATCTACCTCGTCAACGGCAAGACACCGCCGCGCCGCGGCACCTGGGGCAATGGTGGCATGCCGGCCGGTGTGTTCCGCTGCACCGATGGCGAACTGATGCTGGTGGTCGGCAATGACGGCCAGTTCCAGCGCACCTGCGCCGTGCTCGGCGAGCCCGAACTCGCGAGCGACAAGCGCTTCATCAAGAACAACGACCGCGTCGTGCACGGCAAGGAGATCATGGCGATCTTCGCTGGCCTGTTCCTGACGAAGCCGGTGGCCTATTGGCTGGAGAAGCTGGAGGAGGCCGGCGTGCCGTCAGGTCCGATCAACAATTTCGAGCAGGTGTTTAGCGATCCGCACGTGCAGTCGCGTGGCATGCGGGTGAAGGTCAACCATCCCTTCGAGCCCGATCTTTCGCTGATCCGCAACGCGCTGACCTTCTCGGAGACCCCGATCACGGACTACCGCGCGCCGCCGCTGCTCGGCGAGCACACCCAGGAGGTGCTCGGCGGCAAGCTCGGCTATGATGCCGGCAAGATCGAGGCGCTGAAAAAGCAGGGCATCATCTAGCGGCTCTCTTTTGCCCTCTCCCTCTGTGGGAAAGGGTGGCTCGCCGCATAGCGGCGAGACGGGTGAGGGGTCTGCTTCCGAAAATGAGATCGTGGTGAGAACCCCTCATCCGGCGCTCCGCGCCACCTTCGCCCACAAGGGCGAAGGGAAGGGGACCTGCGAAAACTACGGACAAGGGGCAACATCGCATGACCACCGGCAAGACCATCATCACCTGCGCGATCACCGGCAATCTCACAAAGCCCGAGCAGTCGCCATACCTGCCGATCACGCCCGAGCAGATCGCGACATCCGCGCTGGAAGCAGCCGAAGCCGGCGCTGCCATCGCTCACATCCACGTGCGCGATCCCGCGACGGGCCGTCCCTCGATGTCGATCGATCTCTATCGCGAGGTGATGGAGAAGATCCGCGCCCGCAACAAGAGCCTCATCATCAATCTCACGACCGGCCCGGGCGGCCGCTTTGTTCCGTCGATCGAGGATCCCCGCGTCGCCGGCCCCGGCACCACGCTGCTTCAGCCCGAAAAGCGTGTCGAGCATATCGAGCTCTTGAAGCCCGACATCTGCACGCTCGACCTCAACACCATGAACTCCGGCGGCGAAGTCGTGATCAACACCCCGCGGAACGTCCGTATCATGGCCGAGCGCATGAAGGCGGCCGGCGTGTTGCCGGAGATCGAGCTGTTCGATTCCGGCGATTGCCACCTCGCGCGCGACCTCTTTGCCGACGGGACGCTGAAGGGGCCGGGCCTGTTCTCGCTCGTGCTCGGGGTGAAGTACGGCTTCTCCGCAACGCCCGAGACGATGTTCTACGCCCGCAGCCTGCTACCGCCGGGCGCGATCTGGTCCGGTTTCGGCATCGGCCGCGCCGAGTTCCCGATGGTCGCGCAAGCTTACCTACTCGGCGGCCACGTCCGCGTCGGCATGGAGGACAATCTTTATATGTCGAAGGGCGTGCTGGCGAAGACAAACGCGGAACTGGTCACACATGCGGCAGGCATATTGAAAAGCCTCGGTGCCTCCATTGCGACCGCACAGGATGCGCGGGCGCTACTCGGGCTTGCGTGAGGCTTGCCGGCAATCCCCAGATGAATCCGGTCCGTAGTCGACCCGGCTTCCACTTTTCGCCAGACTCTGATTCGATCTTGTCGTCTCTCGCATCAACGTTCGGGGGGAAGTCACGAATGTCCTACACGATCGGGTTCCAGGCCAAGAACCAGAAGGCGGTCCTCGCGACGGAGGCAGCCACGGCCAATCAGGCGGTCGCCGTTATCGCGGCGCTACAGAAGAGCGCCAGCGCCATCGAGTTCATCCGCTCGCCGCAGGAAGGCGACATGGGCATCGAGATGCTGCTGCTGCTCGCAAAGGAAGAGGCCGAGGAGATGCCGCAGCGGGTATAGCCCAGCGCGCGACCACAGTTCGAGCTCAAGCGAAGCATGCCGGCTGCATGACGACGTAGCCTGTTGCCATCTCGCTTGAACCGAGGGTGGCCACCCATGAAACGCGAAGCGCTCCGCGTCGAACCGATCTCGACCTATCTCGATCGCTGGAAGGCGCCGGCCTCGCCCGTCACGCGCGCCGGCAACATGATCTTCGTCTCCGGCCTGCCGCCGTTCGACCCCGAGACGGGCGAGATCGCATCCGTTCCGATCGAGCGGCAGAGCGAATTGATCCTGGAGCAGATGAAGATGTGCCTTCAGACGGCAGGCGCCTCGCTCGATAACGTCATGAAGTGCAACGTCTACTGCACCTCGGCCCGACACTTCGCCGTCTTCAACGCGATCTATGCGCGCTACTTCCCGGAGCAGCCGCCGGCGCGGATCTTCGTCTGTATCCCCGAATGGACCGGGCCGTTCGACATCGAGATCGACTGCATCGCGATGGTCTGAGGTTTTAGCGCGCGTCGCGTGCGAGCGCGCGCGCCGGGGCCTTCATCTCCACCTTGCCGGCGGTCAATGCCATCGTTGCCACGCTGACCACACGCGCGATCACGTCCTCGACGTCGTCGAGATCGCATTTGCCCTCCGACAGTTTCGTCAGCCGCTCGCTCTCTCGGATGGTGTGGTGTGCCATCGCGAGCGCAAAATTCAGGCCCCAGTAGATTTCGACGTCGCTGCGGTCGGGAAGGGACCTGCGCATCGCGCCGACGAATTTCCGCAGATGGTCGATCTCACGGTTCTTGATACGGCGGATCGGCGGCACGGATTCGATCGAGGCGCGGATCATGAAGCGCGCCGCGGTCGAGCGCTGGTTCTCAGGGCCAAGGCAGCCGCGCAGCGTCGGGCCGACGAGTGCGTGCAAGATCACCTCGATCGGCGCGCTGCCGCCGCCTTGCTCCTCCGCCGCCTTCAGCTCGCGCAGGCGCTCGCGGTTGGTCGCGATCGAGCGCGTCACGAACAACTCCGCGATCAGTTCGTCCTTCGAGCCGAAATGATAGTTCACCGCAGCTAGGTTGACATTGGCGTCCGCGACGATGTCGCGCAGCGTGACGTCGCCGAAGCCGCGATCGGCATAGAGCCGTTCGGCGGCGGCGAGAATGGCGGTCCTTGTGTGATCGCTGGCCATGGTTGCCCTCGCGGGAGGGAGTTGCAATTCAAACAGTTGTATGAAACTATCGTTTGAAGGCCGGGAAAAGTCAATCCGCTTGATGGAATTGAGCCGCGCTCGCGGCGATGGTTCCGCGCCTCGCATCTGCAACTTGCCGAATGGCTTGCGGGGCGCGCGCGACGGGAGGACAGTTCGGCGCAAAACCGCTTTGCAAAGCAAAATCGCTTGGCAAACAAAGACGAGGAGCGTCCCATGGATTTCGATCTGTCGCCCAAGCAGAAGGAATGGCTCGATCGCGTGCAGTCGTTCATGACCAAGCACGTGCGCCCGGCGGTTCCGATCTACAACGAGCAGGATCACAGCGGCGAGCGCTGGAAGGTGATCCCGATCCTCGAGGATTTGAAGAAGAAGGCGAAGGCCGAGGGTCTGTGGAACATGTTCATGCCGCCGTCCGAGCATGAGGACGACGAATTCCGCGGCGCGGGATTGACCAATCTTGAATACGCGCTGCTGTCGGAGCAGATGGGCCACATCTCCTGGGCCTCCGAAGTGTTCAACTGTTCCGCGCCCGACACCGGCAACATGGAAGTGTTCATCCGCTACGGCACCAAGGAGCAGAAGCGGAAATGGCTGCGCCCGCTGATGGACGGCGAGATCCGCTCCGCGTTCCTGATGACGGAACCCGCGGTCGCTTCGTCCGACGCCACCAACATCGAGACCCGCATCGAGCGCGACGGCGATCATTATGTCATCAACGGCCGCAAATGGTGGTCGTCGGGCGTCGGCGATCCCCGCTGCAAGATCGCGATTCTGATGGGCAAGACCGATCCGAAGGCCGCAAAGCATCAGCAGCAGTCGCAGATCCTGGTTCCGCTCGACACGCCCGGCATCAAGGTCGAGAAGATGCTGCCCGTGTTCGGCTTCGATGACGCGCCGCATGGCCACGCCCAGGTGCTGCTCGAGAACGTCCGCGTTCCCGCGTCCAACATTCTGCTCGGCGAAGGCCGCGGCTTCGAGATCGCGCAGGGCCGCCTCGGTCCGGGCCGCATCCATCACTGCATGCGCACCATCGGCAAGGCCGAGGAGGCGCTGGAGAAGATGGTGAAGCGGCTGATGTCGCGCACCGCCTTCGGCAAGAAGATCGTCGAGCACTCCGTGTGGGAGCAGCGCATCGGCGAGGCCCGTACCAACATCGAGATGACGCGTCTGCTCTGCCTCAAGGCGGCCGACATGATGGATAAGGTCGGCAACAAGACCGCGCAGGCTGAGATCGCGATGATCAAGGTCGCAGCCCCCAATATGGCGCTGAAGATCATCGACGAGGCGATTCAGGCCTTTGGCGGCGCCGGCGTCTCCGACGAGGCCGGGCTTGCCAAGGACTATGCCGGCATCCGCACGCTGCGGCTCGCCGATGGTCCGGACGAGGTGCACAATCGCGCCATTGCCAGACTTGAAATCCGGAAGTATGCAAACTCTCCCGGTCATTAAGAGCGTTTTCCAGCGAAGTGGACACCGGTTCGCGCTAAGAAAACGCGTCAAAACAAGAATCTAGAGATTCCGTTCCGATTTGTCGGAACGGAATCTCTGGGAGGGAGAGCTCCTTTGGCGCTCCCGACTTGAAGAAACGACAGGGCATGATCCGCTTCGGCGACCGCTTGACGCAAGTGCGTCAGGCGTGACCGGGTAGCATGCACCGAGCGAAGAGGGAGCGTCATCGTGGCTGACGGCGTCAGGAAAGACGAGGAGTTCTCGGGCACCAAGCCGGTCGAGGAGCGGCATCGTTTCGACGAGCTGCGCCTGGATGCCTGGATGCGCGACAACGTCGAAGGCTATGAGGGCCCGCTGGTCGTCCTGCAGTTCAAGGGCGGCCAGTCCAACCCGACCTATCGGCTGAACACGCCGAACCGGTCCTACGTGATGCGCAGAAAGCCGTTCGGCAAATTGCTGCCGTCGGCGCATGCGGTCGACCGCGAATATCGCGTGATCGCAGCGCTCGGCAAGCAAGGCTTTCCGGTCGCGCACGCCTATGCGCTCTGTCAGGACGACAGCATCATTGGCGCTGCCTTCTACATCATGTCGATGGAGGAGGGCCGCGTGTTCTGGGATCCGGCTCTTCCCAGCCAGGACCCGGATGCGCGGCGCAAGATTTTCACCAGCAAGATCGAGACCCTGGCGAAGCTTCACATGTTCGATCCCAACGCGATCGGCCTTAGCGACTTCGGCAAGCCCGGCAATTATTTCGCGCGCCAGATCGACCGCTGGACCAAGCAGTACCGGGCGTCGGAGACCCAGCACATTCCGGAGTTCGAGAAGGTCGCCGAGTGGCTGCCGAAGACCGTGCCGGAACAGGCGCGCGTCTCGATCGTCCATGGCGACTATCGCCTCGACAACATGATTTTCCACGCGACGGAACCTCGCGTGCAGGCCGTACTGGACTGGGAGCTGTCGACGCTCGGCGATCCCATGGCCGACTTCACCTATCTGTTGATGCAGTGGATCATGCCGGGCCTGCATGGCGTCGACCTGAAGGCGCTCAACATCCCGAGCCTGGAAGAAGCGGCGCAGATCTACTGCAACGTCACCAAGATGAACGTGCTGGATCTCAACTGGTACTTCTCCTACAATCTGTTCCGGCTCGCGGGGATCACCCAGGGTATCGCCGGCCGCATCCGCGACGGCACCGCCGCCAACGCCAAGGCCCTCGAATCCGCCAAGCGCACCGTGCCGCTGTCGAAGGCCTCATGGGAATACGCGCAAAAGGCGGGCGCGGTTTAAGGGAAGGCGAGGGCGCGGCCGGTGCGGCCGCGCTTTTTTGTTACGCGCCTCTCGTGTCCCGGACGCGGTGCAGCACGAAGTGCTGCTCCGCAGAGCCGGGACCCAGTCACGTCGCCAGGGAATTCAGCTCATCAGTCAGATCGCGCCAATCAGGATTGAGCTCTTCAATCAGCTTGAGCTTCCAGGCGCGCCGCCAACGCTTAAGCGAATGTTCGCGCGCCCGAGCTTCAAGGACCGAGTCGAAGGTCTCTAAATAGACGAGCAACGTCACGTCGTACTGCCGCGTGAAGCCGGGTATGAGTTTGGCCTTGTGCTCCGCCATTCTGCGAGGAAGGTCGTTGGTGACGCCGACATAAAGCGTACCATTTCGCTTGCTCGCGAGGATGTAAACGAAGAAGGGCATGTCCATGCAACCGGCGTTGACGAACGTCACGACCTAGGATTGCATATTTGGGCGGTGCCGCCAATCCCTCTGGGTCCCGGCTCTGCGGCGCGTCACTTCGTGCCGCACCGCGTCCGGGACACGAGATACTGCATACACCAAGGCTTCGTAGGTCGGGCACGGCTCGTTGTGCCATCTGACGGTCTAATCTGGCCAACGCAGAAGGGCCGCTTCGCGCGCTATAAGGTTTTGACAATGGCTGGTTGCAAGGTCGCGCGCCCAAGCTTGGGCTTCGTCGATCTTGGGCTGCAAATCGGCCAGTGCCTGTGCCTGCCAGTGGATTCGATCGTGGCCGAGCGGGAGTGCATCGGTTTCCGAGTCAATTCCGACAAACGGCAGAATGTCGGCGTCGTCTTCGAGCTTCGCTTTGAACCGACACCCCGCGATGATGCGCGCCCCCTCGATCGTAGAAGCCTTTCCGGACAACACGCGCTTTGCCGTTTCAAGAATTTGCCAGCGCGCTCCAATAATTTCGGATTGGTTCCAACTCATCGGAGTTTTACGCGACGCCCTCAGCGCACTTTGCGATCAGCCTCTCGACAAATCCCGCGCACTTCTCCAGCTCCGCCATCTCCACGAACTCGTCCGGCGTATGCGCCTGTGCGATCGAGCCTGGGCCGATCACCACTGACGGCACGTCGGCCATGCTGACGAACAGGCCGGCCTCGGTGCCGAAGGCGACCTTGGCGTGGTCGTTGCGGCCCGCGAGGCTCTTGGCTAGCGTGACGATCGCGGCGTCGGCGCTGGTGTCGAGGGCGGGGTAGTCGAGGATCTCCTCGAAATCGATGCCGCACTCCGGATGCGCCTTCTTCATCGCTGGCTCGAGTTCGGCTCTCGCCCAGGCAATGATCGCGTCCGTCACCTGCTTGGACTCGGTGATGCCGATGCCGCGGCATTCGAACTCGACCGTGCAGTGATCCGGCACGATGTTGAGCGCGGCGCCGCCGTGCACGATGCTGGTGAGCAGCGTGGTGTGCGGGACGTCGTAGAGATCGTCGCGCGCACCATCGCTCGCAAGCTTTACCGCGCGGCGGCGGATTTCGGTGATCAGCTCGGCTGCGTATTCGATCGCGTTGACGCCGTCCGGCGCGATCGAGGAGTGACGCGCAAGGCCGCGGAAGGTGGCGCGCACGCCGTGCTTGCCCTTGTGGCCGATGATCACCTGCATCTGCGTCGGTTCGCCGACGAAGCAGCCAAGCGGCTTGACCTTCTTCTTGGCGACCCCGCCGAGCATCGGCCGCACGCCGACGCAGCCGATCTCCTCGTCGTAGGAGATCGCAAGATGGATCGGTGTTGTCAGCTTGGCTTCCAGCATCTCCGGCACCATGGCAAGGCACACCGCGACAAATCCCTTCATGTCGGTGGTGCCGCGGCCGTAGAGCCTGCCATCGCGCTCGACCAGCTTGAACGGATCGTGGCTCCAGTCCTGGCCCACGACAGGGACCACGTCGGTGTGTCCGGACAGCACGAGGCCGGGGCGATCGGCGGGGCCGATCGTGACCCACAGCGAGGCCTTCTGCCCGGTGTCATCGACGATCCGCTCGAAGCTGACGCCGAGGGCCGCAAGGTAGCTCTCGATATGTGCGATCAGGGGCAGGTTGGAACGATCGCTGACGGTGTCGAAAGCGACGAGGTCGGCGAGGAGTTTGCGGATTCGGACGGGTCTTGGGCTTTGCATCATCAATTCACGGAACGGGAGGAGGTTTGCCGGCAGCGCGCAGCATAACAACAGCTTGTCCTGACGGGCAAATGTCAGCGCCTGGCCCTGGTCCCAGCGAGCTGTTCCACCGCGGAAAGATCGCGCGGCAGGATCTGCTTGAACAACGCGAGGGACCGACGGCCTTCCGAAGGCGGCAGGGTGATCGCATGACGTACCGCGGCTGCGATCAGCACCATGGTCAGTTGCGAGAACGAGGTGAGGGTGGCAATCGGTACCTTCGGCGCGATCCGCTGTAGTGCGTCGCCGAGCAGGCCGGCGAGATAGGCGACATCCTCCTCGTCGATCTTCTGCAGGATCGGATCGGCTTGCGTCGCCTGCCAGATGTGATGCATCACGGGATGCTCGCGGAACATCTGCTCATAGCCGTCAATGATGCGACATAGCGCGGCGTGGAGATCGGATAGGGCCGTCATGTCGGAAAGATCGCGCCGGACGCAGTCGCGCCCGATTGCGTTGTAGCGCTCGGCCAGCGTTCCGATGATCGCGCTTTTGTCCGGGAAATATTGGTAGAGCGAGCCGAACGCGATCCCCGTGCGCTCGACGATGTCGCTCATGCGGAAGGCGTCGCTGCCTTTGTCGGTGAGGATATCGGCCGCGCAGGACAGAATCCGGTCGAAGCGTTCCCGGCTCCGCTCCTGGGTGGGCACCAACGCAGTTCGGCGTCCGGCCTCGCTCGCCGCCTTGCTCGTCTTATTATTCCGTTCGCGCATCCTGGTTCCCGCCGATGAGCTCTTGACGTCAGAAATAAGAGAGTTTATCGCATTTATCAAATACGAGGACTTATCGTATTTTTGGAGTACGGCATGCGACAGGCTCTCACGACCGGGCTGCTCTGGTTCTCGGCGATCGGCTGTGGCCTCGTTGGCGGGCTCTATTTCGCGTTCTCGACCTTCATCATGACCGCGCTCGGCCGCATCGATCAGGCATCCGGCATCGCCGCCATGAATGCCATCAACGTTGACATCGTGCGCTCGCTGTTCATGCCGTTCTTTCTCGGCACGACGGTGTCGAGCGCCGCGCTGGTGGTGATGGGCCTGCTGCGCATGAGCGAACCGGGGGCGGCAGTCATGATCGCCGGTGGCAGCCTCTACGTGATCGGCATGTTCCTGGTGACGATGGTCTTCAATGTGCCGCTCAACAACGCGCTCGCCGCGGTGCAGTCGTCCGCGCCGGAGGCGGCATCGGTCTGGGCGACCTACTTGAAGGACTGGACCTTCTGGAATCACGTGCGGACGGTGGCTTCCGTTGCTGCCTGTGCGTTCTTCATCGCCGCGCTTGCGGCGCGCTAGTAGCCCGGATGGAGCGAAGCGTAATCCGGGACCTTTTGCCCGCTTGGATGGATACCCGGATTACGCTTCGCTCCATCCGGGCTACAAGTACCTGTGTTGCCCGACGGGCAAAAAGCACGAGCACTCGGTCAATGCGCGGTCGAAAATATATTCCGTTTTACCTAAATTCGGGTTTGTCGTAGTTTGCTCGCACTGCGGCCCAAGGAAGAGTGGGCGCATCGCGATCGTCACGACACGCGAGCCGAACGGCGGTGGACGTAAGGCGCATCGGCGCGAATGGCTCCGCAGGGCAGGCGACTGTGAGCGAAGGCATCGTGCCACGACCGGTATCCACCATCGTCCGCAATAACATCTCCCTGTAGTTATGGGTCCTTGCTTTCGCCAGGACGACATCGGAGATGTTGCAGCGTGGTGCCGGACATCGGGTGCATGAATGGCCGGGTCGAGTCCGGCCGTCATCGATGCGGAGAACGCCCGTGTTAGACCGGCTTGCCCGTATACGGCATCGATGCCGTGAGGCCGCCGTCGACAGGAAACGCCTGCCCATTCACGTACGACGCTTCGTCGCTGGCCAGGAACAGGCCCATCGCCGCGAGTTCGTGCGGCTGGCCGGGGCGCTTCAGGGGATTGAGCTGGCCGATCTTGTCGGAGGTGCCGCGCTCCTTGGCGCGGTCGAAGATCGGTTTCGTCATCCCGGTTTCGATCAGGCCGGGGCACACCGCATTGATGCGCACGCCGGTGCCGGTGAGCGAATAGGCGGTGGTCTGCACCAGGCTGATCACGCCAGCCTTGCTCGCGGCGTACGGATGTCCGCTCGCGCCGGCCTTCAGGCCCGCAACCGAAGCGGTCAGCACGATCGCGCCGGACTGCTGCTTCACCATGTGCGGCATCGCGTACTTCACCGCGAGGAACGGTCCGATCAGGTTGACGCGCAAGATCTCCTGCCAGTGCTCCACCGTCTGCTCGGCCAGCGGAACGAGTCCGCCGGAGACGCCGGCATTGGCCCAGATCACGTCGAGCCGGCCGTGCGTCTTCACCGCCTTGTCGATGACGGCGATGACGTCCGTCTCGGAGCCCGCATCCGCGATCATCGCTTCGGCGGTGCCGCCGGCATTCCTGATCTCCTCGACGGTGTCCTTCACCGCCTCGGTGCGATCGACCGCGATCAGTTTTGCGCCTTCCCTGGTGAACAGCAGTGCAGCCGCGCGTCCGATGCCGCTGCCGGCGCCAGTGATGATGACGGATTTGCCTTGCAGGCGGCCCATGCGCTTCTCCCTTGTGCTTCGCGCGCGACGCCTGCCGCGCGACGGAATTTCAAACAGAATTTCAAACGGCCAAGAAATCTTAAAACGGCAAAGTGTCTTGAGACACGTTCGCCACTCACGTACAGCGACATCACACGGGATGGAAGGGTTTCGATGATGTCCGACTCCGGCAAGTCCAAAGTGGTCACGACGCGGTGGTGGTGGGTCCGTCATGCGCCGGTGCGCAACGACGGCGGCAACATTTACGGGCAGAGCGACATCGCCTGCGACACCAGCGATACTTATGTGTTCGAGGCGGTCGCAAAGGTGCTGCCGCGCGATGCGGTCTGGTATTCGAGCAATCTGATGCGCACGCATCAGACAGCAGAGGCGATCTGGGCGGCCGGCTTTCCCAAGCCTGCGAACATGCCATGGGAGGCGGATTTCGCCGAACAGCATCTCGGTCGATGGCAGGGCATGAACCGCGCGGCGTTCGTCGCGAGCCGGCCCGCCGGAACGAGCTGGTTCGCCGACATCAACGAGCCGGCGCCGGGCGGCGAAAGTTTCATGGACCTTTACAACCGCACCTGTCGCGCGATCGATCGGATCAATCGTGAACACGCGGGCCAGGACGTGATCGCGGTCGGCCATGGCGGTACCATCAAGGCGGCCGTGGGGCTCGCGCTCGGTGGTCTGCCGGAGCAGGGGCTCGCGTTCGACATCGACAACGTGTCGGTGACACGGCTCGATCATTACGCGACCGCGGAGCGGGTCGTCTGGCGCCTGCCGATGGTGAACCAGCAGCCATGGATCGCGGATCCTGCGCACGCCGCCATGCATCAGCCGGCGGGACCGGAAGTCAAGAAGCTCGCCTGACGCCGTTGTCGGCGCGCGCGAGCGCGGCATAAGCTTTGAGCCAATCAAATCGCACTCTGGGAGAGAAACATGACCTTGTTCGACATGAAGGGAAAAGTCGCCGTCATCACCGGCTCGACGCGCGGCATCGGGCTCGCGATCGCCGAGCGCATGGCCGAGCACGGCGCCAAGGTCGTGATCTCCTCGCGCAAGGCCGATGTCTGCGATGAGGTGGCGAAGGGCATCAACCACAAATTCGGGAAGCATACCGCCGTCGCGATCGCCGCGAACATCTCCTCGAAGGAGAACCTGCAAAACCTCGTCGACGAGAGCAATCGCGCCTTCGGCAAGATCGACGTGCTGGTCTGCAACGCGGCCTCGAACCCGTATTACGGTCCGCTCGCGGGCATCTCCGACGATCAGTTCCGCAAGATCCTCGACAACAACATCGTCGCCAACAACTGGCTGATCTCGATGGTGGTGCCGCAGATGATCGAGCGCAAGGACGGTTCGGTCATCATCGTGTCCTCGATCGGCGGCCTGAAGGGCTCGACCATCCTCGGCGCCTACGCGATCTCGAAGGCCGCCGACATGCAGCTCGCCCGCAACTTGGCTTGCGAATACGGCAAGCACAACATCCGCGTGAACTGCATCGCGCCCGGCCTGATCAAGACCGACTTCGCGAAGGCACTGTGGGACAATCCGGAGAACCTGAAGGCCTCGACCTCGCGCTCGCCGCTGCTGCGCATCGGCATCCCCGACGAAATCGCCGGCGCCGCGGTGTTCCTGGGATCGAAGGCCGGCGACTTCATGACCGGCCAGACCATGGTGATCGACGGCGGCGCGACGATCAGTTGACGCGGTCGCGCGTGGGAAAGGGCACGCAAACTACCCACACATAGGTGTCATCGCCCGCCTTGTGCGCAATTGCGCACTGGGGCGGGCGATCCAGTACCCCAGAGCCGGCGGTTGTGTGAACGAACTACCGCCGCGGAGTACTGGATGCCCCCCGGTCAACCCGGGGCATGACAGCGAATGTGGGGACGCGGTGTTGCCTCAATCCACCGCCGCGTACACCAGATCCCGCACCAGCGTGCGCGTGTAGTCGCGCTGGCCCGGGCCTTGGCTCATGAACACCGCGAACAGATCCTCCCTCGGGTCGATCCAGAAGAACGTTCCCGCAATGCCGCTCCAGAAATACTGGCCGACGCTGCCGGGGAACGGCGCGATGCCGGCGTCCCTTCGCACCGCGAAGCCGAGGCCAAAACCATGGCCAGGGGAGAGCAGGGTGCCGTTGGCCGGAACGCCGGGGCCGAGATGATCCGAAGCCATCAGCTCCAGCGTCTTGCGGCCGATGATCCTGTTGCCGTCGAGCGTGCCGCCGTTGCGCAGCATCATGCAGAAGCGGGCATAGTCCATCGTGGTCGACACGAGCCCGCCGCCACCGGACTCCATCGCTGGCTGTTCCAGCATGTTGAAGAGCGCGACCTTGTCGCCGGTCCAGGGATCGGCCGGGAACGCCTCGGCGAGCCGGCCGGCATTGGCCTCATTGGTCGAGAACCCCGTTTCGGCCATCTGAAGCGGCGCAAGGATGCGGTCGGCGAGGTACGCGCCGAGCGACTTGCTGCTGATGACCTCGATGATGCGGCCGAGGATGTCGGTGGAGCGGCTGTAGTTGAACTCCGCGCCGGGATGACAGACGAGGGGAAAGCTCGCGACGAGCGTGGCGTGCTCGGCGTTGGTGATCTTGCGGCTGCGCACCCGTGAGTCCTGGTAGATCTTGTGCACGGGACCGTCGCCCTGGTGCTCATACGTCAGACCCGACGTGTGACGGAGCAGGTCCTGCACCGTCGTCGCCCGCCGCGCCGAAACCAGTTCCAGCTTGCCGCCGTCGACGACGCCGACCTTCTGGTCGGCGAACTCCGGAATGAATTTTGCGACGGGGTCGCTAAGGAGGAGGTGCCCATCCTCGATCAGTGCCATCACGCCGACGGACACGATCGGCTTGGTCATCGAGAACAGGCGGAAGATCGAATCATGAGCCATCGGTGCGGAGCCGGCCGGGCTCTGCCGTCCCAGCGCCTCGAACCAGCCGACCTGGCCGCGCCGCGCGACCAGCACGGTGATGCCGGGCACGGTTCCCTTGTCGATCTCGCGCTTGAAGGCGTCCGACATCGCCTGCAGGCGGGGACGCGACAGGCCCAGCGTTTCTGGCTTCGCCTCGAGCAAAGGCGGCGCTTTCGGTGTGATCGCAGCGTGAGAAGCGGTTTGGGCAGTCATAGGCACTCCCGGTTGCTCTTTATTGTCGGGAATGAACTGTTGCCCAGAAGCCGCGGCACAAACAAGCGAAGCCAGCGCGCTTCTCCCTTGCAATCCGGCTGCCCCCTGTGCTTGAAAGCGCACCTGACCTCGCGGCGACGCTGGGTTCGTAGGAGTGTAGCTCAATTGGTAGAGCACCGGTCTCCAAAACCGGGGGTCGCAGGTTCGAGCCCTGCCACTCCTGCCAGCGATTTCAAGCACTCACAGCCTTGCGGCGGAAAGATGCGGCAGGATTAGTCGCAGATGAGTCGCCGCGTGCAACTCACTAAAACTTGCTACATCGAGCTCGCTCGTCGTGCACCATGCGGTACTCGGTGGGACGCTGCACGACGGTTGCCGCCCAGATCAGCGCGCCGAGCCAACCGAAGAAGGTCCAGCCGAAGAACAGGTTGAGCAGGAAGATCGCCAGCGTATTGTGATGGCCGCGCAGCAGGGCGATGATCGCCGGGAAGAAATAGGCGGCGATCAGAATGCCGATCGCCATCAGGCCGGCCACCGCGTCGGCGCCATCCGACGGCGTTGCGGCAAGAGCGGGGTGCGCAACGAGCGTCACTGCGAGCGCGGCAGTCCAAGTTAGCAGTCTCATGGTAGTCCTCGCGGGGAGCGGATCGGGTAATCATTGCAGACCGGGCTTCTTGACCGGCGTCATCTCGAGTTCACGCCCATCCCTTGGTGTCGCCCTTCCAACGGCCGGTTCGAAGCTCGGATCGTGCTTCATTCCGGCCGGATAAGTCCTTGATCCTGATTGGCTCTCGCGCGCAGGGCGGGAGAGCGGCGCTTGCCGGGGAGGGCTTGCCCACACCTTGACCTTTGGCCCCATCCGCAGTATCTACCCGATACCTGTAGCCGGCCCGTTAGACGCGGATTTCCGGCGCGGCTTTAAATCCCGAACACGCGAGCCCGGTTTCCGGCTCATCCTTCACGCGAGGGTTGGGCCAAAGGCGGCTGTTCGGATCCCTGAAATCTTTTCTCGTCTCACGACGGACTTTGGACATCAAACGATGGCAGTCAGCCCGTTCAAGTTCTTGCAGGAAGTGCGCTCGGAGACCGCCAAGGTCACCTGGCCGACCCGCCGCGAGACGACGATCACCACGATCATGGTGTTCGTCATGGTCGCCCTGGCCTCGATCTTCTTCTTCGCCGCCGACCAGATCATCCGTTATCTCGTCACCCTTCTTTTGGGCATTCACTGATGGCAACAGCCACCGCAATTCAATCGTCCGACAAGCGTTGGTACATCGTCCACGCCTATTCGAACTTCGAGAAGAAAGTCGCGGAATCGATCCGCGAGCAGGCCAAGCAGCGCGGGCTCGAGGAGCTGTTCGAGCAGGTCCTGGTTCCGATCGAGAAGGTCACGGAAGTGCGCCGCGGCCGCAAGATCGATGCCGAGCGCAAGTTCTTCCCGGGCTATGTGCTGGTGAAGATGAAGCTGACCGACGAGGCGTTCCATCTGATCAAGAACACGCCCAAGGTCACCGGCTTCCTCGGCGCGGAAAACAAGCCGATGCCGATCTCGGAATCGGAGGCGATGCGGATCCTGAACCAGATGCAGGAGGGCGTGGAACGTCCGAAGGCGTCGGTGTCGTTCGAGATCGGCGAGAATGTGCGCGTGGCCGACGGCCCGTTCGCCTCGTTCTCGGGTGTGGTCGAGGAAATCGACGAGGCGCGCTCGCGCGTGAAGGTCGCGGTGTCGATCTTCGGCCGCGCCACGCCGGTGGAACTGGAATTCGGTCAGGTCGAGAAGGTCTGACCGGGTAACGCGTGAAGCCACAGGTTTCGCGCGAAGAGAGGCCGTGGGAGGGAGAGGGCGGTCGCCAGCCGCATCCGACCCAGACCACGAACCTGAAACCGCCGGCAATATGCCGGCACAACAGGAGTGATACATGGCAAAGAAAGTGACCGGATACCTGAAGCTTCAGGTCCCGGCCGGTGCGGCGAATCCTTCGCCCCCGATCGGTCCCGCGCTCGGTCAGCGCGGTCTCAACATCATGGAGTTCTGCAAGGCGTTCAACGCCCAGACCCAGAAGGAAGAGAAGAACACCCCGATCCCGGTGATCATCACCATTTACGCGGACCGTTCCTTCACCTTCGAGATGAAGACGCCGCCGATGTCCTTCTTCCTCAAGCAGGCTGCAAAAATCCAGTCCGGCTCGAAGGCGCCGGGCCGTGACAAGGCCGGCAAGGTGACCAAAGCGCAGGTGCGCGAGATCGCCGAGAAGAAGATGAAGGATCTCAATTGCGACACCATCGAGTCGGCCATGAAGATGGTCGAGGGCTCCGCCCGCTCGATGGGTCTGGAAGTTGCGGGGTAAGCGGTCATGGCAATCGGAAAGCGTTTGAACAAAGCCCGCGAAGGCGTTGACCGCGAAAAGCTTTACCCGCTCGCGGATGCCATCAAGATGGTCAAGGAACGCGCGAAAGCGAAGTTCGACGAGACCATCGAGGTCGCGATCAATCTCGGCGTCGATCCACGTCACGCCGACCAGATGGTCCGCGGCGTCGTGACCCTGCCGAACGGCACCGGTCGTACCCTCCGCGTCGGCGTGTTCGCCCGCGGCGCCAAGGCCGATGAGGCCAAGGCTGCTGGTGCCGACGTCGTCGGCGCCGAGGATCTGGTCGAGAAGGTGCAGAACGGCACGATCGACTTCGACCGCTGTATCGCCACTCCCGACATGATGCCGCTGGTCGGCCGTCTCGGTAAGGTGCTGGGCCCGCGCGGCCTGATGCCGAACCCGAAGATCGGCACCGTGACCATGGACGTCACCGGTGCGGTGAAGGGTGCCAAGGGCGGCTCGGTCGAGTTCCGCGTCGAGAAGGCCGGCATCGTGCAGGCCGGTGTCGGCAAGGCCTCGTTCTCCGAGGACAAGCTGGTCGAGAACGTCAAGGCGCTCGCGGACGCGGTTGCCAAGGCGAAGCCCGCCGGCTCCAAGGGCACCTACATCCAGCGTGTTGCGGTGTCCTCGACCATGGGCCCCGGCGTGAAGGTCGAGCCGGGCACCATCCTCGGCTAAAGGCTCTGCGGGAATAAAGAGATGAGGCAAGGGGCGGAATTGGGCAACCGATTCCGCTCCTTCCGTTTGTGAGGCGAGGCTCAACGGAAACAAGAACAATGGCTGACAAGGTCCTGATCTACTCGCGCTTCCCCAAGACGATGATGGCGCGCTTTGCCGAGCGGTTCGAGCTGCTCGACACCGGCGGCAAGCCGGCGCAGGAGATGTTTTCGGATGGCGAGCTCGCAGGCGTCCGCGCGCTCCTCACCGCCGGCGGCTCGCCGCTCGGGGCGGAGGCGATGGACCTGCTGCCGAAGCTCGGGGCGATCGTCTGCTATGGCACCGGCTATGACGGTGTTGACCTGAAGGCTGCCACTGCCCGCAACATCGCGGTCGGCCACAGCCCGGGTGCCAATGCGGCCTCGGTCGCCGACATCGCGATGACCCTGATGCTGGCGACGACCCGACGGATCCTGGTCGCCGATCAATATGTCCGCAGCGGCGATTGGGCCGCCTCAAGAAAGTCGCCGATGATGCGGCCGCAGGCGGGCCTGCCCGGTCGCCGCATCGGCGTCTATGGCATGGGCGAGATCGGCCGCAAGATTGCAGCACGCTGCGCGGCGTTCGAGGCCGAGGTCGGCTATTTCAGTCGCACCCAGCACGATCTGCCCTATCAATATTTTCCGTCGCTGGAGGCGCTGGCCGACTGGTGCAGCGTGCTGATGATCGCGGTCCGCGCCGGCGCCGAGACCAAGAACGCGGTCAACGCCGACATCCTCAAGCGCCTCGGGGAGGACGGCTATGTCGTCAACGTCTCCCGCGGCTCGGTGATCGACGAGGCGGCCCTCGTTGCGGCCTTGACCGACAAGTCCCTCGCGGGGGCCGGCCTCGACGTCTACGACAAGGAACCGCACGCGCCCGACGCGCTGACGGCGCTGCCGAACGTCGTGCTGTCGCCCCATATCGGCGGCCACACCCTGGACTCCCACGTCGCGATGCAGAACTGCGTGCTGGCGAACCTGACGGCGTTTTTCGAGGGGCGGCCACTGCCGTATGCGGTCAAAGCGGGCTGAATCGGTCCTTTCGGGGTGCGTCAAGCGTCCCGTGCAATCGATTGGAACTGGTGTGAATTTTGCTCTTGGCAAGCAGGCCAAGAGCGGTTAAACAACGATCTCCGGACGTGCTGGCGAGTTGCTGGCGCGTCCGTGCACGCATTCCGAAAACCCGACGCGTTAGGAGGTCATTCCTTTTCAGGACGTCCGTAAGGATTTGCCGGAAAGGGAAGGGGAACCCTTCGGTTGGTGGATGCGAGCAGAGGTCAGGCGGTTCGCCGGCTGGCCTTGTCCTGTCCAAGACTGCAGGCGCCCGCGAGGAATTTCGATTTCTCAACGGCTTAATCGCATGGCCTGCATAGACGGGTGAAGACCGGATTTCACTTCGCATCCAGCTTTAGGGCAGATGTGGAATGGGTTTGGTTCGGACCTCGACACGCCGTGGGCTCTATCGGGCTCCCGGAGGGCAGGCTTTGAATTGTCGTCTTGCCCGGCGTGTCCGATGGGTTTTGACCCGGAGGTTCAGGTTTGGGTGGGACGATGGGTGCAACCCGGCGGTCCCGCCTTTCGCGCGACGACCGCCAACCGGAGAGAGCTTGCTGTGGAACGAGCGGCAAAAAAAGAGGCGGTCGAACAGCTCAATGAGGTCTTCAAGACCACGAGCGTCGCGATCGTTGCTCAATATTCCGGCCTGACCGTTGCCCAGATGCAGAAGCTGCGCATGCAGATGAAGCAGGCTGGTGCCTCGGTGAAGGTCTCGAAGAACCGTCTCGCCAAAATTGCTCTTGAAGGCACTGACGTCGTTGCCATCGGCCCCATGCTGAAGGGACCGACCGTGATCGCCACTTCGAACGATCCGGTAGCGGCGCCGAAGGTCGCCATCGAATTCGCCAAGGCGAACGAAAAGTTCGTCATCGTCGGCGGCTCGATGGGAAAGACCGTCCTGAATGTCGACGGCGTGAAGGCGCTTGCCTCGCTGCCGTCGCTTGACGAACTGCGCGGCAAGATCGTCGGCCTCATCGTGGCCCCGGCGACCAAGCTGGCCCAGCTCGCCAACGCGCCCGCGGGCAAGCTCGCGCGCGTCATCCAGGCTCATGCCTCAAAGGGCGAAGCGGCCTGACGCCCTTCGCAAAACTCAAACCCGAACCAGACTTACACTCAAGGAAACTGAACAATGGCTGACTTGCAGAAGATCGTTGACGACCTCTCGAGCCTCACCGTGCTCGAAGCTGCTGAACTGGCGAAGCTCCTCGAAGAGAAGTGGGGCGTGTCCGCCGCTGCTGCCGTCGCGGTGGCCGGCCCGGCTGCTGGTGGCGCTGCTGCCGCTCCGGCCGAAGAGAAGACCGAATTCACGGTCGTCCTCGCCTCTGCCGGCGACAAGAAGATCGAGGTCATCAAGGAAGTCCGCGCCATCACCGGCCTGGGCCTGAAGGAAGCGAAGGACCTCGTCGAGGGCGCTCCGAAGCCGCTGAAGGAAGGCGTGAACAAGGAAGAAGCCGACAAGATCAAGGCCCAGCTCGAGAAGGCTGGCGCGAAGGTCGAGCTCAAGTAACCTTAGGTTATCTGAGCGGGATCCCGGGCGAGCGTCAGCGAGACCCGGGATCTTGGCCCGCGATGCAGGTGGCCGCTTTTGGCCTCGGCGGACGGGCTGATGCAAAAGGCGTGCGACGGAACAGCCCGACGCCGGCCGAACACGAAAAAGTGTGGGGATTTGAGGGTTTACCCCTCGAATCTCCACTATTATCGCCCCATATTGGGTCGACAGCACGAAAGCGCGGTGGACAGGGACGCCGGAGTTTCCTGTAAACCGTTGGGAGAGCAGGCTATTTCGGGCTTTTGCAGTCCGTGAAGACAATCGTTGTGACGGGCGGGTGCGCTCCAGCGCCCCGCACGTCGTTTTGCGTTTTGAAGGTCTGAAGAACAGTTCAGGACATCGCGGCCTGAAACTGGGCGTCCGGCCCCAAAACGGGTTCGAAAAATTCAACCCGGGGAGCGGTGGCAGCCGCGTCCTGGACGGCGCGCCCAGAGCGGGCGACGAAATGAGAGGCCACGATGGCGCAGCAGACATTCACCGGTCGCAAACGCGTTCGCAAGTTCTTCGGACACATCAGGGAAGTCGCCGAGATGCCGAACCTCATCGAGGTTCAGAAGGCGTCCTATGACCAGTTCCTGATGGTCGACGAGCCGACGGGCGGCCGGCCGGATGAGGGCTTGCAGGCGGTGTTCCGCTCGGTGTTCCCGATTTCGGACTTCTCCGGCACCTCGATGCTGGAATTCGTCCGCTACGAGTTCGAGCCGCCGAAATATGACGTCGACGAGTGCCGCCAGCGCGGCATGACCTTCGCTGCGCCGCTCAAGGTGACGCTGCGCCTCATCGTGTTCGATATCGACGAGGAAACCGGCGCGAAGTCGGTGAAGGACATCAAGGAGCAGGACGTCTATATGGGCGACATCCCGCTCATGACGATGAACGGCACCTTCATCGTCAACGGCACCGAGCGCGTCATCGTCTCCCAGATGCACCGTTCGCCCGGCGTGTTCTTCGACCACGACAAGGGCAAGACCCATTCCTCGGGCAAGCTGCTGTTCGCCGCCCGCGTGATCCCGTATCGTGGCTCCTGGCTCGACATCGAGTTCGACGCCAAGGACATCGTCTATGCGCGTATCGATCGTCGCCGCAAGATTCCGGTGACGTCGCTGATGTTCGCGCTCGGGCTCGACGGCGAGGCGATCCTCAACACTTTCTACAAGAAGATCCTCTACAAGCGGACCAAGGAAGGCTGGCGCGTTCCGTTCGACGCCAACCGTTTCCGTGGCTACTCGACCATCAACGACCTGATCGACGCCGACACCGGCAAGGTCGTGCTCGAGGCCGGCAAGAAGCTCACCGTGCGCGCCGCCCGCCAGCTCCAGGAGAAGGGGCTGAAGGCTCTGCGCCTGGCCGATGAGGAACTGGTCGGCAACTATCTCGCCGAAGACCTCGTCAATCCGAAGACCGGCGAGATCTACGCGGAAGCCGGTGAGGAAATCACCGACAAGCTCATGAAGGCCCTCAACGAGCAGGGCTACAAGGAGCTGCCGCTGCTCGACATCGACCACGTCAATGTCGGCGCCTACATTCGCAACACGCTCTCGGCTGACAAGAACATGACGCGCGAGGACGCGTTGTTCGACATCTACCGCGTGATGCGTCCGGGCGAGCCGCCGACGCTGGATTCGGCGCAGGCCATGTTCCAGTCGCTGTTCTTCGACGCCGAGCGCTACGACCTCTCCGCGGTCGGCCGCGTCAAGATGAACATGCGCCTCGACCTCGATGCGCCCGACACCCAGCGCACGCTGCGCAAGGAAGACATCCTCTCCGTCATCAAGACGCTGGTCGACCTGCGTGACGGCAAGGGCGAGATCGACGACATCGACCACCTCGGCAACCGCCGTGTGCGTTCGGTCGGCGAGCTCATGGAGAACCAGTACCGCATCGGCCTGCTGCGTATGGAGCGCGCGATCAAGGAGCGCATGTCCTCGGTCGACATCGACACGGTCATGCCGCAG
Source organism: Bradyrhizobium sp. Cp5.3 (assembly GCF_000426265.1). Taxonomy (NCBI): domain Bacteria; kingdom Pseudomonadati; phylum Pseudomonadota; class Alphaproteobacteria; order Hyphomicrobiales; family Nitrobacteraceae; genus Bradyrhizobium; species Bradyrhizobium sp. Cp5.3. The sequence goes on from NZ_AUFA01000021.1 coordinate 69,208, forward strand.
GACCTGATCAACGCGAAGCCCGCGGCTGCCGCCGTGCGCGAGTTCTTCGGCTCCTCGCAGCTCTCGCAGTTCATGGACCAGACCAACCCGCTGTCGGAGATCACCCACAAGCGGCGCCTGTCGGCGCTCGGACCGGGCGGTCTGACCCGCGAGCGCGCCGGCTTCGAAGTGCGCGACGTGCATCCGACGCATTACGGCCGCATCTGCCCGATCGAGACGCCGGAAGGTCCGAACATCGGTCTGATCAACTCGCTCGCCACCTTCGCGCGCGTCAACAAGTACGGCTTCGTCGAGACGCCGTACCGCAAGGTGAAGGACGGCCGCGTCACCGACGAGGTCGTGTACCTCTCGGCGATGGAAGAGGGCCGCTACACGGTCGCGCAGGCCAACGTGCCGCTCGACCCGAAGGGCCGCTTCACCGAAGACCTCGTGGTCTGCCGTCACGCCGGTGAAGTCTTGCCGGTGACGCCGGACAAGGTCGACTACATGGACGTGTCGCCGAAGCAGCTCGTTTCGGTCGCCGCGGCGCTGATCCCGTTCCTCGAGAACGACGACGCCAACCGCGCGCTGATGGGCTCGAACATGCAGCGCCAGGCGGTGCCGCTGGTTCGCGCCGAGGCGCCGTTCGTCGGCACCGGCATGGAAGGCGTGGTCGCCCGTGACTCGGGCGCTGCGATCGCGGCTCGCCGCTCGGGCGTGATCGACCAGATCGACGCCACCCGCGTCGTCATCCGCGCCACCGAAGATCTCGATCCGACCAAGTCGGGCGTCGATATCTACCGTCTCATGAAGTACCAGCGCTCCAACCAGTCGACCTGCATCAACCAGCGTCCGCTGGTGAAGGTCGGTGACGTCGTAAAGAAGGGCGACATCATCGCCGATGGTCCGTCGACCGATCTCGGCGAGCTCGCGCTCGGCCGTAACGTGCTGGTCGCGTTCATGCCGTGGAACGGCTACAACTTCGAAGACTCGATCCTGCTCTCCGAGCGTATCGTGAAGGACGACGTCTTCACCTCGATCCACATCGAGGAGTTCGAGGTCATGGCCCGCGACACCAAGCTGGGCCCCGAGGAAATCACGCGCGACATTCCGAACGTCTCGGAAGAAGCGCTGAAGAACCTCGACGAAGCCGGCATCGTCTATATCGGCGCGGAAGTGCGCGCCGGCGACATCCTGGTCGGCAAGATCACGCCGAAGGGCGAGAGCCCGATGACGCCGGAAGAGAAGCTTCTGCGCGCCATCTTCGGTGAAAAGGCCTCCGACGTTCGCGACACCTCGCTGCGCGTTCCTCCGGGCGTGCAGGGCACGATCGTCGAAGTGCGCGTGTTCAACCGCCACGGCGTCGACAAGGACGAACGTGCGCTGGCGATCGAGCGGGAAGAGATCGAGCGTCTGGCCAAGGACCGCGACGACGAGCAGGCGATCCTGGACCGCAACGTCTACAACCGTCTCGCCGAGCTCCTCGAGGGACGGCAGGGCATTGCGGGCCCGAAAGGCTTCAAGAAGGACACCAAGATCACCCGTGCGGTGCTCGAGGAGTATCCGAAGTCGCAGTGGTGGCTGTTCGCTTCGCCCAACGACAAGCTGATGGCCGAGATCGAGGCCATGCGGAAGCAGTACGACGAGTCGAAGAAGGGGCTTGAGCAGCGCTTCCTCGACAAGGTCGAGAAGCTCCAGCGCGGTGACGAGCTGCCGCCGGGCGTCATGAAGATGGTCAAGGTCTTCGTCGCGGTGAAGCGCAAGATCCAGCCCGGCGACAAGATGGCCGGCCGCCACGGCAACAAGGGCGTGGTGTCGAAGATCGTGCCGATCGAGGACATGCCGTTCCTCGAGGACGGCACGCACGCCGACATCGTGCTCAATCCGCTCGGCGTGCCCTCGCGCATGAACGTCGGACAGATCCTCGAGACCCATCTCGGTTGGGCCTGTGCCGGCCTCGGCAAGCGTATCGGCCAGACGGTCGATGCCTATTTGTCGAAGCAGGACATCAAGCCGCTGAAGGAGACGTTGAAGAAGGTTTACGGCGAGGACGAGACGATCAGGTCGCTCAACGATGGCGAACTGATCGAGCTCGGCCGCAATCTGAGCCACGGCGTGCCGATCGCGACGCCGGTGTTCGACGGAGCCAAGGAGGCCGACATCGAGGAGATGCTCAAGCTCGCCGGTCTCGACGCTTCGGGTCAGTCGACCGTCTATGACGGCCGCACCGGCGATCCGTTCGACCGCAAGGTGACGGTGGGCTACATCTACATGCTCAAGCTGCACCATCTCGTCGATGACAAGATCCATGCGCGTTCGATCGGTCCGTACTCGCTCGTCACCCAGCAGCCGCTGGGCGGCAAGGCGCAGTTCGGCGGTCAGCGCTTCGGCGAAATGGAGGTGTGGGCGCTCGAGGCTTACGGCGCGGCGTACACGCTCCAGGAAATGCTGACCGTGAAGTCGGACGACGTCGCCGGCCGTACCAAGGTGTACGAGGCGATCGTGCGTGGCGACGACACCTTCGAGGCCGGTATTCCGGAATCGTTCAACGTGCTGGTCAAGGAAATGCGCTCGCTCGGCCTCAACGTCGACCTGCACAATTCCAAGATGGGGCCGGCGCCGACGTCGGAAGCGGCCGAGTAACGCGACCATTCATGCCCGGCCTGAAACGGCCGGGCATCGGCGCCCGGCCTGGAGCCTTGAGGGCAGGGCGCCCCGCGAATTGAGATTTTCGAATTTGCTGCCGGGAGGCGACCGGCACGCGAGGAGAAGACGATGAACCAAGAGATTATGAATCTTTTTAACCCGACGACGCCGGCTCAGGTCTTCGACCAGATCCGGATCTCGATCGCGTCTCCCGAGAAGATTCTGTCCTGGTCGTACGGCGAGATCAAGAAGCCGGAGACCATCAACTACCGTACCTTCAAGCCCGAGCGCGACGGCCTGTTCTGCGCGCGCATCTTCGGGCCGATCAAGGATTACGAATGCTTGTGCGGCAAGTACAAGCGCATGAAGTACAAGGGCATCATCTGCGAGAAGTGCTCGGTCGAGGTCACGCTGTCGCGCGTCCGGCGCGAGCGCATGGGCCATATCGAGCTCGCCGCGCCCGTCGCCCACATCTGGTTCCTGAAGTCGCTGCCCTCGCGCATCGGCCTCCTGCTCGACATGACGCTGAAGGATCTCGAGCGGATCCTCTACTTCGAATACTACGTCGTGCTGGAGCCGGGCCTCACCGCGCTGAAGGACCGTCAGCTCTTGTCGGAAGACGAGTATCTGAAGGCGCAGGACGAGTACGGCCAGGACTCCTTCACCGCCATGATCGGCGCCGAGGCGATCCGCGAACTGCTCAAGGGCATGGACCTCGAGAAGCTCGAGGCGACCTTGCGGCTCGAGATGCAGGAGACCGACTCCGACATCAAGCACAAGAAGCTCGCCAAGCGCCTGAAGATCGTCGAGGCGTTCCGCCACTCCGGCAACAAGCCGGAATGGATGATCATGACCGTGATCCCGGTGATCCCGCCGGATCTGCGTCCGCTGGTGCCGCTGGACGGCGGCCGCTTCGCGACCTCGGACCTCAACGACCTCTACCGCCGCGTCATCAACCGCAACAACCGCTTGAAGCGGCTGATGGAGCTGCGCGCGCCGGACATCATCATCCGCAACGAGAAGCGCATGCTTCAGGAGGCCGTCGACGCGCTGTTCGACAACGGCCGCCGCGGCCGCGTCATCACCGGCGCCAACAAGCGCCCGCTGAAGTCGCTCGCCGACATGCTCAAGGGCAAGCAGGGCCGCTTCCGACAGAACCTGCTCGGCAAGCGCGTCGACTATTCGGGCCGTTCGGTGATCGTGGTCGGTCCCGAGCTGCGCCTGCATCAGTGCGGCCTGCCGAAGAAGATGGCGCTCGAGCTGTTCAAGCCGTTCATCTACTCGCGGCTTGACGCCAAGGGCCTGTCCACCACCGTGAAGCAGGCGAAGAAGCTGGTCGAGAAGGAGCGGCCCGAGGTCTGGGACATCCTGGACGAGGTGATCCGCGAGCATCCGGTGCTGCTCAACCGCGCGCCGACGCTGCACCGCCTCGGCATCCAGGCGTTCGAGCCCGTGCTGATCGAGGGCAAGGCGATTCAGCTTCACCCGCTGGTCTGCGCCGCGTTCAACGCCGACTTCGACGGCGACCAGATGGCCGTGCACGTTCCGCTGTCGCTTGAAGCGCAGTTGGAAGCGCGCGTCCTGATGATGTCGACCAACAACATCCTGCATCCGGCGAACGGCCAGCCGATCATCGTGCCGTCGCAGGACATCGTGCTCGGTCTCTACTACCTCTCCATCCTGCGCGAAGGCATGCCCGGCGAGGGCAAGGTGTTCGGCGAGATGTCCGAGCTCGAGCACGCACTGCATTCGAAGGTCATCCACCTCCACACCAAGATCAAGTACCGGTGGGTGGGCGTCGGCGAGGACGGCAAGCCGGCGCGCCGCTGGATCGAGACCACGCCCGGCCGCATCATGCTCGGCAACGTGCTGCCGAAGAGCCCGAAGATCTCGTACGACATCATCAACAAGCTGATGACCAAGCGCGAGATCTCCGGCGTGATCGACCAGGTCTATCGTCACTGCGGCCAGAAGGAGACGGTGATCTTCTGCGACCGCATCATGGCGCTCGGCTTCTACAACGCCTTCAAGGCCGGCATCTCGTTCGGCAAGGACGACATGGTCGTACCGCACGGCAAGTGGAAGATCGTCGACACCACCCGTACGCTGGCGAAGGATTTCGAGCAGCAGTACAACGACGGTCTGATCACCCACGGCGAGAAGTACAACAAGGTCGTCGACGCCTGGTCGAAGGCGACCGAAGAAATCGCCAAGGCGATGATGAAGGAGATCTCCGCGACCAAGAAGACGGCGGGCGGAGCCGATGCTGACATCAACTCGATCTACATGATGGCCCACTCCGGTGCGCGTGGTTCGCCGGCGCAGATGCGTCAGCTGGCCGGCATGCGCGGCCTGATGGCCAAGCCGTCGGGCGAGATCATCGAGACGCCGATCATCTCGAACTTCAAGGAAGGCCTCTCGGTGCTCGAGTACTTCAACTCGACCCACGGCGCCCGCAAGGGCCTCGCGGACACCGCGTTGAAGACCGCGAACTCCGGCTACCTGACCCGTCGTCTGGTCGACGTGGCGCAGGACTGCATCATCACGCAGGACGACTGCGGCACCAAGCTCGGCATCAAGATGCGCGCCATCGTCGATGCCGGCACCGTGGTGGCCTCGCTCGGCTCGCGCATCCTGGGCCGCGTGGCCTGCGATGACGTGCGCGACGGCTCGGGCAAGGTGATCGTCAAGCGCGGCACGCTGATGGAAGAGAGCCACGTGGATGCCATCCACCAGGGTGGTGTCCAGGAGGTGAAGATCCGCTCGGCGCTGACCTGCGAGCTCGTCAACGGCATCTGCGGCAAGTGCTACGGCCGCGATCTCGCCCGCGGCACGCCGGTCAACCACGGCGAAGCGGTCGGCGTCATCGCGGCGCAGTCGATCGGCGAGCCGGGCACCCAGCTCACCATGCGCACCTTCCACATCGGCGGTGCGGCGCAGCTCAACGAGCAGTCGTTCGTCGAATCCAACTTCGACGGCAAGATCGTGATCAAGAACAAGGCCATCGCCCGCAACGGCGAAGGTCACCTGATCGCGATGGTGCGCAACATGGTGGTGGCGATCGTCGATGCCGACGGTACCGAGCGTGCGACGCACCGTATCCAGTACGGCTCGCGTCTGCACATCGACGAGGGCGACATGGTCAAGCGCGGCCAGCGCATCGCCGAGTGGGATCCGTACACCCGTCCGATTCTCACCGAGGTGGAAGGCACCATCGGCTTCGAGGATCTGGTGGAGGGTCAGTCGATCTCGGAAACGCTCGACGAATCCACCGGTATTGCCAAGCGCGTGGTCATCGACTGGCGCTCGACGCGCGGCGGCTCGGATCTGCGTCCGGCCATCGTGATCAAGGGCAAGGACGGCAAGGTGCTCAAGCTCGCCCGTGGCGGCGATGCCCGCTACATGCTGTCCGTCGATGCCATTCTCTCGGTCGACATCGGAGCCAAGGTCCAGCCGGGCGACATCCTCGCCCGTATCTCGACCGAAAGCGCCAAGACGCGTGACATCACGGGCGGTCTGCCGCGCGTGGCGGAACTGTTCGAGGCACGGCGTCCGAAGGACGCGGCGATCATCGCGGAAATCGCGGGCACCATTCGGTTCGGCCGCGACTACAAGAACAAGCGCCGCATCTCGATCGAGCCGATGGACAAGACGGAAGAGGCGCGCGAGTACCTGATCCCGAAGGGCAAGCACATCCACCTTCAGGACGGCGACGTCGTCGAAAAGGGCGACTTCATCGTGGAAGGCAACCCGGCGCCGCACGACATCCTGGCGATCAAGGGCATCGAGGAACTCGCGGCCTATCTGGTCAACGAGATCCAGGAGGTCTACCGGCTCCAGGGCGTGCTCATCAACGACAAGCACATCGAGGTGATTGTCCGTCAGATGCTTCAGAAGGTGGAAATCACCGACCAGGGCGACACGGACATGATCTCGGGCGAGCAGGTCGACAAGATCGAGTTCGACGCGCTCAACGAGAAGGCCAAGGAAGAGGGCAAGAAGCCCGCCACGGGTACGCCGGTTCTGCTCGGCATCACCAAGGCGAGCCTCCAGACCCGCTCGTTCTTCTCGGCGGCTTCGTTCCAGGAGACCACCCGCGTCCTCACGGAGGCGGCGGTCAACGGCAAGATCGATCCGCTCGAAGGCCTCAAGGAGAACGTCATCGTCGGCCGGCTGATCCCGGCAGGCACCGGCGCCTCCATGGCCAAGATCCGCGAAGTCGCCATGAAGCGCGACAAGCTGATCCTCGACGAGCGCGAGAAGCAGGCCTCGGTCGTCTCGCCGGCTCCGGAAGCGGAGCCGATGGCGCTGCCGCCCGCGGAATGATGCTTCATCCGTAAGAATACCGAGGACAATGAAAAGGCCGGCGTTTGCCGGCCTTTTTGCTGCTTTCTTTCCTTGCTGCGATGCGGGGACCGCGTTTGTTCATCTTTCCTTCAGCCTGAAAAGCGCTTTTGCTAGGGCAGCTTAGACCGGAGGTCCCGACACGGGGGGCGGCCGGAGACCACGGAACTCACATGCTTGATCTCGCAATCGTAGGCGGCGGCCCAGGCGGGCTGATGAGCGCCTGGTATCTGAAGCGCAAGCTCGGCGATCTCTGCCGCATCACCATCTTCGAGGCGTCCGACCGGCTCGGCGGCAAGATCGTCACGCGCAAGTTCGATTCCGCGCCCGCGATGTACGAGGCCGGCGTCGCCGAGATCTACGACTACTCGATGACCGGCCCCGATCCGCTGCGCGAGCTGATCCAGCATTTCGGCCTGCAGACCATTCCGATGGATGCGGAGCAGGTCCATCTCGGCGGCGAGCTCCTCAACGACGTGCCCGGCATGCGCCGCAAATACGGCGCCAAGACCGCGGCGGCGATCGAGACGTTCCGCAAGCGCTGCGCCGACCTGATGTCGCCGATCGAATATTACGAGGGCGTCGGCGCGCACGACAACGAGAACCCCTGGGCCTTCAAGACGGCCGAGCAGGTGCTCGACGAGGAAGTCGGGGACGAAACCGCAAAACGATTCTTCAAGGTGATGGCGCGCTCCGACATCGCAACCGAAAGCCACAACACCAACGGGCTCAACGCGCTCAAGAACTACCTGATGGATGTCGACGGCTATATCGGCCTCTATTCCATCCAGAACGGCAATGAGCAGCTCGTCGACTGCCTCCAGTCCGAGGTCAACGCCGACATCCAGCTCAATCACCGCGTGCTCACCGTCGGCAAGGCGCCGACCGGCCGCTACCAGCTCAAGATGATGAACGGCAAGGGGCCGGAGACGCGCGACTTCGATCTCGTGCTGGTCTGCCTGCCGCATTCATGGCTTGCGACCGTCGGCTGGGAAGGCGAGCAGCTCCGCAAGTCGATGGTCAAGCACGTGTCTTACTTCGACCGTCCCGCGCACTATCTGCGCGTCTCGATCCTGTTCGATGCGCCGTTCTGGGGCGAGAAGATCCCGGGCGCGTGGTTCATGTCGGAAGCCTTCGGCGGCTGCTGCGTCTACAACGAAGGCGCGCGCCACGACGTCGGCAAGCACGGTGTGCTGAACTGGCTGATTCCCGGCTCCGACGCCCTGGCCTTCGCCAACCTGTCGGACCAGGAACTGATCGACGCCGCACTGAAATCGCTGCCGGCGTCGCTCGGCGATGCGCGTGAGCATTTCATCGAAGGCAAGATCCATCGCTGGCTGTCGTCGGTGAACGCGCTGCCGGGCGGCTTGCCGGTGCGCGACGTCATGACCAATCACCGGCCCGAGCCGAAGGAGCATCCCGGCATCGTGCTGGTCGGCGACTATCTGTTCGACTCGACGCTGAACGGCCTGCTCGACTCGTCGGATGCGGCGACCGACATCATCGTGACCGAGATGATGCGCCTGCGCCGCGAGCGTGAGCAGGGCGAGAAGCCGGTGGCCGACAAGATCGACCGCGCCTATTTCGAGAACTATCGCGGCGTCGGTCCCTATCACGAGGTGTGGCGCCAGTTCACCGATCCCGATTATCTCGCCAGGCTGATCGGCATCGTCTGGGGCAAGGCGAAGGGCTCCAAGCTGTTGATCGCCGGCTCCGCCAGCGGCGAGCTGGTGGGCGCGCTGCGCGAGCACGGCATCGATGCCTGGGGCATCGAGAACAACCGCGCCGTCCACGCCCGGACGCCGAAGGCGCTGAAGAAGTACAACAAGCTCGGCTCGATCGTCGACATGCCGTTCAAGGACGGTGCGTTCGATTTCGTGTTCGAGACCAGCCTGTGCCACGTCTCTCCGAAGCAGGTCGTGCGCGCGATCCGCGAGCTCAACCGCGTGGTCAAGATCGGGCTCGTGTTCGGCTCGATCACCTCGGACATGGCTCCGGCGCTGATCGACCGCTACGATCTGCTCCGCGGCGTCAGGAAGCTCGGCACCTGGTGGGAATGGTCCGAACTGTTCTTCGGCAACGGCTTCGATCTGTCGATGCACCGCAACGACTGCGCGGACGCCCTCTGGGAGGCAACGCTCGCCGCGGGCAGGGGCCCGGGCCAGTGGTACGCCGACGCGGACAGCCTGCGCTATTCCTTCTTCGACAAGGTCGAGGACGACGACTAGCCTTGCTGGTTCACAAGACCCTCATGGTGAGGAGCGCGGAACGCGCGTCTCCGGACGATGCCTTGCATCGCCGGGCGAACCATGAAGGCCCGGACATCGCCCGCGGCCATCCTTCGAGACGCCCGCTACGCGGGCTCCTCAAGATGAGGAGCGGAGTGCAGAACCGGGACGCGCGAATTCGCCAATTGCTTTGCCGAATTCGTCCTGATCGCATAGAATCGGTGCAATAGCGGTTCGCCGCCGTTTTCCTGAGTTCTCTGCGGTCATGCCGGCCGTCAGCATCGGTTGGTTTCATGGCATCCAGGCCTCTCTCGCCCGACAAACAGAAGCTCGCCGCGGAAGAAGCGGCCGAGCTCGAAGAAAAGCTCGCATCCGGCGCCAAGCCGGAGCTCGAAGACGACGAGGAGGACGAGGACGAGGACGACGAGCTGGAGCTCGACGACGACGATGAGGACGAGGATCTCGTCGTCTTTACCGCGCGCGAGGCCGCCGGCGCGCTCGCGACCATCTGGGGCTTCGTCAAACCCTTCCTTACGAACTACAAGCGCATCCTGTCCTTCGTGACGTTCGGTGTCGTCGTCGAGACGCTGTTCAACGTTATCATGCCGCTCAGCCTGAAATTCCTGATCGACGACGCGCTCGGCGAGGAGGATTTCCAGGCGCTCTACAAGATCCTCGGCGTGCTCGCGGTCGCCGGCATCTTCACCTCGATCGTCGCCGTCTGGTACGAGCGCTGGGACGCGCGGCTCGCGGCCTGCATCATCTCCGACGTCCGCAAGCGGCTGTTCGAGCACGTCCAGGACCTGCCGGCAGCCTATTTCGGCCGCACCAAGCGCGGCGAAATCCTGTCGCGCTTCTCCGTCGACCTCTCGGCCTTCGAAGGCGCGGTCAAGACCTTCGCCAACAGCGCGGCGCTGCCGTTCTTTGAATTGATCGCCGGCATCATCCTGATGGTGTTCCTGAACTGGCAGCTTGCGGTGGTTGCGCTGTTGGTGTTTCCCATCACGCTGATCGGGCCGCGCATTCTCACCCCGAAGGCGGTGCAGGCCAATTACGAGCAGAAGCTGAACGAATCCGCCGTGCTCGGCATGGTGCAGGAGAACGTGGCGGCGCAGGCTGTGATCAAGGCGTTCAGCCTGCAGCGCAAGATGTTCGGCTTCTTCAGCTTCCGCAACGACGAGACGCGCAACAGGATCGCCGCAGCCGGGTTCCTGTCGACCATGGTGGAGCGGACGGTCACGATCTCGGTGCTGCTGCTGCATCTCGTCGTGCTCGCGATCGGCGCGTATCTGGCGACCAAGGGCCAGATCACCATCGGCACCTTCGTCACCTTCGAGAGCGCGTTCTGGGAGGTGTCCTACAACATCGCCCATGTCATGCATTTCATCCCGGTGTCGATCACCTCGGCCGCCGCGATCCGTCACATCCAGGAGCTGCTGGACGAGCCGACGCGCGGCGCCGATCGCCCCGGCGCGCCCGATCTGCCGCGGATCACCCACGACATCACCTTCGACCGCGTCACCTTCCAGTACGAAGGCAGTCAGACGCCGGTCGTCGACAATCTCAGCCTCAAGCTCAACGTCGGCAAGAGCATCGCCATCGTCGGCCCCAGCGGCTCCGGCAAGAGCACGCTGCTCAATTTGATCCTGCGGCTGTACGTGCCGGACGAGGGGCGGGTCACGATCGACGGTGTCGACATCCGCAAGGTGACGCTGGACTCGCTGCGCCGGAGCATGGCGGTCGTGTTCCAGGAGAACATGCTGTTCAACATGTCGATCCGAGAGAATATCCGGCTCGGCAAGGAGGGCGCGACCGACGAGGAGGTGGAGGAGGCGGCCAAGAAGGCCGAGATCCACCGCTACATCATGAGCCTGCCGCAGCGCTACGACACGCCGGTCGGTGAGCGCGGCGACACGCTCTCCGGCGGCCAGCGCCAGCGCCTCGCGATCGCGCGCGCGCTCGTCCGCAATCCGTCGGTGCTGCTGCTGGACGAGGCGACCTCGGCGCTGGACCAGACCACGGAGGCCGCGATCAACCGCACGCTGCTGAAGGTCGCCAAGGGCCGCACCATGATCTGGTCGACGCACCGGCTGACCTCGGTGGTCGAGATGGACGAGATCATCGTGATTTCAGGGGGCAGGGCGATCGAGCGTGGCTCGCATGCCGCGCTGCTCGCCAAAAACGGCACCTATCGCAAGCTGTGGGACGACCAGATGCACCAGCCGCATGGTGCCGCCGCTCACGCCGACGACGACAGCGACGATGACGACGAGGATGAGGACGATCTCGACGAGGATGATGAGGACGAGGACGACGAGGAGGAGTGACCGAGGAAGTTCGGCTCCAGGTCGAACGCGCCTCCAACTTGCCGCAATAGGCCCTGAGCCGACCAGGCGATGACGCGCGCCCAGCGCTGCGCCGCCCAGTAGGGGCTCGTGCCGATCGAGACCGAGCGGAAGTCGAAGGCTTTCGCCGCCGACCAGTCATCACAGGCCCGTTTGACCGGATCATCGTAGAAGCCGGCGATCTTGTCCGCGTCCATGCCGTCGGAGGCGAGCCATTCGGGAATGTGGACGTTGCAGAGCCGCTCGACGTCGGTGAAGACCTTGTCGCAGCCGGTGCCCGCGACCGGGCAGGAGGTTGCAAAGGCGTCGCCGACCAGCACGACGCCGGGCACGCCGCGGGCATCATTCACATAGAGATCGGCAGGGCGGATCTTCATCTCGCCGGCGACGTTGAATGCGCCGGTGACGCGCGTCAGCCGCGGCAGCGCGGCGGTGAGCGTCGCGACCGGCGCGCGGCGCAGCTCGCGCAGCCAGGGATCGTCGAAGGCACGATAGACGAACAGGTTGGCGCGCATCCGCGCGCCGATCGGAAACAGCGCGATATAGGGGATGCGGTCGCTGGGCCGCTCCGAAAAGTAGGTCAGCGACGGGAAGTCGAAGGTTGATCGCCCGGCCGGCACGATGTCGAAGCCGATCGAGATCGAATGGCACGCGCTGATGACCTTGCGCGCAATGCCGAGCTGGTGGCGCAGCCCGACATTCAATCCATTGGCGAGCACGACCAGGCGGGCCGAGACCGTCTCGTCGTTGGAGAGCGTGATTTTCTGCCGCTCGGGGCTCGCTGCGACCGAGATGGCCTTGGCGCAGATGCGCCCGACGGTCTCGGGGATTTCGTCGCGAACCGCATTCACCAGGGAATCGTAGAGGATATTGAATTGTCGGCTTGGCGCCTTGTCGAGGAGATGGCCGCCGCGCGCGATCCAGTTCTGGCCGGCAAAGGTCGCCCGGCGCAGCACCGATTCCCCGATTCCCGTCCTCAAGAAGCGCTCGACCTGCTCCGAGCCGCTGATTTTTTCGACCCGGAAATCGGCAGGATAGCTGTCATGCGGATCGATCAGCACTGCCGGAATCCCGGCGCGCCCGAGCATTGCGGCGGCGGTCGAGCCGGAAAGTCCCCCGCCGATAATGGCAATGTCGGTGTACCGCATGGCGCTTGTCTCTGCCGAAGGCGGCAGATTGACCCACGAACAGGAAAAAAAGCCTTAGTGAGGGTTATAAAAGTATATTTCACCCGGATATAAATTATTTCTGGGCTGGCAAAGTGCGAGCTTGGTTCCCATATCCGCGTAGCGCGGTGAGGGCGCCAAGCAGCGATTTCTACAGGCGCTAGAAGCGCTTTCTGACGTGGTTTCGCCTTGACTTGAGCGATTCTCACTTATAGAAAGCGCCTCACTTAACGACAGGCGGTGAGCATCGCCAACGTCGGAACGGGCCACCCGTCTGATCCTTTTGGGATTGCTAAAACGGGCACCAACCTCGACGAATGCCGCTCAAACGCTGTCGATCATAGCTAGGCAATGCCAGGCGATTTTAGTTCTCTTGAGCACGTCCTCTTGAGATCGAACTCGGATGCATGACCTCGGTGCGTGGGCCGCGGCGTTTCGCTGATCGGTCCGGTTACTGCGGTCCTCTGTGCGTCGAAGCGCTTTCCGCTCAGCAATGGAGCGGTTGGCGCAATTTCGCTTTGCGCGGGTGTTCCGGGCAGGGCGGCCGCGTCGGGCGGGTAGTCCGGCAGAAGAATTTGCGAACCCGATAACGGTTCGCGGCAAGACAGCGGTCCCGGCAACGGGCCGCAGCAGAAAAAGGGTGAAGGCCAGGATGCCGACGATCAACCAGCTGATCGCACAACCGCGTGAAGTTCAGAAGTCGCGCAAGAAGGTGCCGGCGCTGCAGCAGTCGCCGCAGAAGCGCGGCGTTTGCACGCGCGTCTACACCACGACCCCGAAGAAGCCGAACTCGGCGCTTCGTAAGGTCGCCAAGGTGCGCCTGACCAACGGCTTCGAGGTGATCGGCTACATCCCCGGTGAGGGCCATAACCTTCAGGAGCACTCGGTGGTCATGATCCGCGGCGGTCGCGTCAAGGACTTGCCCGGCGTGCGCTACCACATCCTCCGCGGCGTTCTGGATACCCAGGGCGTCAAGAACCGTAAGCAGCGTCGTTCGAAGTACGGCGCCAAGCGTCCGAAGTAAGCGGGAACCAGCTCAATGTCTCGTCGCCACTCAGCGGAAAAGCGCGAAGTCCTTCCCGATCCGAAGTTCGGGAACATCATCGTCACGAAGTTCATGAACTCGGTGATGTATGCCGGCAAGAAGTCGGTTGCCGAAGGTATCGTCTATGGTGCGTTCGGCATCATCGAAACCAAGACCAAGCAGAACCCGCTCGGCGTGTTCGAGCAGGCGCTCGAGAACGTCATGCCGACGATCGAGGTTCGCTCCCGCCGCGTCGGCGGCGCGACCTACCAGGTTCCGGTCGAGGTTCGCTCGACCCGCCGGCAGGCCCTGGGCATCCGCTGGCTGATCTCGGCTGCGCGCGAGCGCAACGAGAAGACGATGACCGAGCGGCTCTCGGCGGAACTCCTGGACGCTTCGAACAACCGCGGTAACGCCGTCAAGAAGCGTGAAGACGTGCACCGGATGGCGGAAGCCAACCGCGCCTTCTCGCACTATCGCTGGTAACGGCGACACCTAACGGACTCGCAAGGAACGACCCATGCCCCGCCAACATGCCATCGAGGACTACCGTAACTTCGGTATCATGGCGCATATCGACGCCGGCAAGACCACGACGACCGAGCGCATCCTCTATTACACCGGCAAGAGCCACAAGATCGGCGAAGTGCACGAAGGTGCCGCGACGATGGACTGGATGGAGCAGGAGCAGGAGCGTGGCATCACGATCACCTCGGCTGCGACCACCGCCTTCTGGGCCGGCAAGCGCCTGAACATCATCGACACCCCCGGCCATGTCGACTTCACCATCGAAGTCGAGCGTTCGCTGCGCGTGCTCGACGGCGCCGTGTGCGTTCTCGACTCCAACCAGGGTGTCGAGCCGCAGACCGAGACCGTCTGGCGCCAGGGCGACAAGTACAAGGTTCCGCGCATCGTCTTCGCCAACAAGATGGACAAGACCGGCGCCGACTTCTTCAAGTGTCTGTCCGACATCGTCGACCGCCTCGGCGCCAAGCCGATCGCGATCCAGCTCCCGATCGGCGCCGAAAACAACTTCAAGGGTCTGGTCGACCTCGTGAAGATGAAGGGCATCATCTGGAACGACGAGTCGCTCGGCGCAAAGTTCGACTACGTTGACATCCCGGAAGATCTCGTCGAGCAGGCCAAGGAATACCGCGAGAAGATGGTGGAAGCCGCCGTCGAGCTCGACGACGACGCCATGGCTGCCTATCTCGACGGCAAGGAGCCGGACGAGGCGACCTTGAAGCGTTTGCTCCGTAAGGCGGTGCTGACCGGCGCGTTCTATCCCGTGCTGTGCGGCTCGGCCTTCAAGAACAAGGGCGTGCAGCCGCTGCTTGACGCGGTCGTCGACTATCTGCCGTCGCCGATCGACGTGCCCGCGATCAAGGGCACTGATGACCGGGGCGAGGAAGTCGTGCGCAAGGCGGACGACAAGGAGCCGCTGGCGCTGCTCGCGTTCAAGATCATGGACGACCCGTTCGTCGGCACCATCACCTTCTGCCGCATCTATTCCGGTATCCTGCAGAGCGGCACCGGCGTCGTGAACTCGACCCGCGAGAAGAAGGAGCGGATCGGGCGCATGTTGCTGATGCATGCGAACAACCGCGAAGACATCAAGGAAGCCTATGCCGGTGACATCGTCGCGCTGGCCGGCCTGAAGGAAGCGCGCACCGGTGACACGCTGTGCGATCCCGACAAGCAGGTGATCCTGGAAAAGATGGAATTCCCCGAGCCGGTCATCGAGATCGCGATCGAGCCGAAGTCGAAGGCCGACCAGGAAAAGCTGGGCGTGGCGCTGGCGAAGCTCGCCGCGGAGGATCCGTCCTTCCGCGTGTCGACCGACCAGGAGTCCGGCCAGACCATCCTGAAGGGCATGGGCGAACTCCACCTCGACATCAAGGTCGACATCCTCAAGCGCACCTACAAGGTCGACGCCAACATCGGTGCGCCGCAGGTGGCGTTCCGTGAGCGCGTCACCAAGAAGGCCGAGGTCAAGTACACTCACAAGAAGCAGACCGGTGGTACCGGTCAGTTCGCGGAAGTGTCGATCGTGGTCGAGCCGAACGAGCCCGGCAAGGGCTACGAGTTCGAGTCCAAGATCGTCGGCGGTGCGGTTCCGAAGGAATACATCCCCGGCGTCGAAAAGGGTCTCAACAGCGTGATGAGCTCGGGTGTGGTCGCGGGTTTCCCCGTGGTCGACGTCAAGGTTCAGCTCGTCGACGGCAAGTACCACGACGTCGACTCGTCGGCGCTGGCCTTCGAAATCGCATCGCGCGCGGCATTCCGCGAGGCCTTGCAGAAGGGCAAGTCCGTCCTGCTCGAGCCGATCATGAAGGTCGAGGTGGTGACCCCGGAAGACTACACCGGCTCGGTCATCGGCGACCTGAATTCCCGGCGCGGTCAGATCCAGGGTCAAGACATGCGCGGCAATGCCAACGTCATCAATGCGATGGTGCCGCTCATGAACATGTTCGGTTACGTGAACAACCTGCGCTCGATGAGCCAGGGTCGCGCGACCTTCACCATGCAGTTCGACCACTACGCAGAAGCGCCGGCGAACGTGTCGGCAGAAGTCCAGAAGAAGTTTGCCTGATTGTCGTCGGTCTAAAGCTGACGATTGAACGGAGAGTCAAATGGCCAAAGCAAAGTTTGAACGTAACAAGCCGCACTGCAACATCGGCACCATCGGTCACGTCGACCATGGCAAGACGTCGCTGACCGCGGCGATCACCAAGGTTCTCGCCGAAGCCGGCGGTGCGACGTTCACCGCGTACGACCAGATCGACAAGGCGCCGGAAGAGAAGGCGCGCGGCATCACCATCTCGACCGCGCACGTCGAGTACGAGACGCCGAACCGCCACTACGCCCACGTCGACTGCCCCGGCCACGCCGACTACGTGAAGAACATGATCACCGGCGCCGCCCAGATGGACGGTGCGATCCTGGTCGTGTCGGCCGCTGACGGCCCGATGCCGCAGACCCGCGAGCACATCCTGCTCGCCCGCCAGGTCGGCGTGCCCGCGCTCGTCGTGTTCCTCAACAAGTGCGACATGGTCGACGATCCGGAGCTGCTCGAGCTCGTCGAGCTCGAAGTCCGCGAGCTGCTCTCGAAGTACGAATTCCCGGGCGACAAGATTCCGATCATCAAGGGTTCGGCGCTGGCCGCTCTCGAAGACTCCGACAAGAAGCTCGGCCACGATGCCATCATCGAGCTGATGAAGAACGTCGACTCGTACATCCCGCAGCCGGAGCGTCCGATCGATCAGCCGTTCCTGATGCCGGTCGAAGACGTGTTCTCGATCTCGGGCCGCGGCACCGTCGTGACCGGCCGTGTCGAGCGTGGCGTGATCAAGGTCGGCGAGGAAATCGAGATCGTCGGTTTGCGTGCGACCCAGAAGACCACGGTCACCGGCGTCGAAATGTTCCGCAAGCTGCTCGATCAGGGCCAGGCCGGCGACAACATCGGCGCTCTGCTCCGCGGCACCAAGCGCGAGGAAGTCGAGCGCGGCCAGGTGCTCTGCAAGCCGGGTTCGGTCAAGCCGCACACCAAGTTCAAGGCTGAGGCTTACATCCTCACCAAGGAAGAGGGCGGTCGCCACACCCCGTTCTTCACCAACTACCGTCCGCAGTTCTACTTCCGCACCACCGACGTGACCGGTGTCGTGCATCTGCCGGAAGGCACCGAGATGGTGATGCCGGGCGACAACATCGCGATGGAAGTGCACCTGATCGTGCCGATCGCGATGGAAGAGAAGCTCCGCTTCGCGATCCGCGAAGGCGGTCGCACCGTCGGCGCCGGCGTCGTCGCCTCGATCATCGAGTAATTACGCGAATAAGGATTGGCGAGTAGCGAGTGGAAACATTCGCTATTCGCTACTCGCCACTCTGCTCAAAGAAAGACCACGGCAATGAACGGCCAAAATATTCGTATCCGTCTCAAAGCGTTCGACCATCGTATTCTCGATACGTCGACCCGCGAGATCGTGAACACGGCGAAGCGCACCGGCGCGCAGGTCCGCGGACCCATTCCGCTGCCCACCCGCATCGAGAAGTTCACCGTCAACCGTTCGCCCCACGTCGACAAGAAGAGCCGCGAACAGTTCGAGATGCGCACTCACAAGCGCCTGCTCGACATCGTCGATCCGACCCCGCAGACCGTCGATGCTTTGATGAAGCTCGACCTGGCCGCCGGTGTCGACGTCGAGATCAAGCTCTAAGATTTTGGATCCCGTTCGCGCAAGCGGACAGAAAGAACAGGAAGCAAGCCGATGCGCTCCGGAGTGATCGCACAAAAGGTCGGGATGACGCGGGTCTTCACGGAGGCCGGCGAACATATCCCCGTGACCGTGCTGAAGCTCGGCAATTGCCAGGTCGTAGGCCACCGCACCGAAGAGAAGAACGGTTACGTCGCGCTCCAGCTTGGTTCTGGTGCCCGCAAGACCGTTTACATGCCCAAGGCAGAGCGCGGCCAGTTCGCGGTCGCCAAGGTCGAGCCGAAGCGCCGGGTCGAGGAGTTCCGCGTCACCGCGGACGCCATGATCCCGGTCGGCGCCGAGATCCAGGCCGATCACTTCGTCGTCGGCCAGTTCGTCGACGTCACCGGCACCTCGGTCGGTAAGGGCTTCGCCGGCGGTATGAAGCGCTGGAACTTCGGCGGTCTGCGCGCCACCCACGGTGTGTCGATCTCGCACCGCTCGATCGGTTCGACCGGTGGTCGTCAGGATCCCGGCAAGACCTGGAAGAACAAGAAGATGCCCGGCCACATGGGTGTCGACCGCATCACCACGCTCAACCTCCGCGTCGTTCAGCTCGATGTCGAGCGCGGCCTGATCCTCGTCGAAGGCGCCGTTCCCGGCTCCAAGGGCGGCTGGATCCGCGTGCGCGACGCCGTCAAGAAGCCGCTGCCTAAGGAAGCTCCGAAGCCCGGCAAGTTCAAGGTTGCTGGCGACGCGGAAGCCGCCCCGGCTGCGCAGGAGGCGTGAGATGGAATTGAAGGTCACCACCCTCGAAGGTAAGGAAGCCGGCTCCGTCCAGCTCTCCGACGCCATTTTCGGTCTCGAGCCGCGCGAAGACATCATTGCACGTTGCGTGCAGTGGCAGCTCAACAAGCGCCAGGCCGGTACGCACAAGGCCAAGGGCCGCGCCGAGATCTGGCGCACCGGCAAGAAGATGTACAAGCAGAAGGGCACCGGCGGTGCTCGTCACGGCTCGGCTCGCGTGCCGCAGTTCCGTGGCGGTGGCCGTGCCTTCGGTCCGGTGGTGCGTTCGCACGCCACCGACCTGCCGAAGAAGGTCCGCGCGCTTGCTCTCAAGCATGCGCTCTCGGCCAAGGCCAAGGACGGCGATCTCGTCGTGATCGAGAAGGCCGCGCTGGAAGCCGCCAAGACCAAGGCGCTGCTCGGTCATTTCTCGGGCCTGGGGCTCACCAACGCGCTGATCATCGACGGCGCCGAGCTCAACAACGGCTTTGCCGCTGCGGCCCGCAACATCCCGAACATGGACGTGCTGCCGATCCAGGGCATCAACGTCTATGACATCCTGCGCCGTCAGAAGCTCGTTCTGACCAAGGCCGCCATCGATGCGCTGGAGGCGCGCTTCAAATGACGAAGAACATCGAGCCTCGCCACTACGACGTGATCCTGTCGCCGGTCGTCACCGAAAAGGCGACGATTGCCTCGGAGCACAACAAGGTCCTGTTCAAGGTGGCCGCGAAAGCGACCAAGCCGCAGATCAAGGAAGCGATCGAGAAGCTGTTCGACGTCAAGGTCAAGAGCGTCAACACGCTGGTCCGCAAGGGCAAGACCAAGGTCTTCCGCGGCAATCTCGGTTCGCAGTCGAACAGCAAGCGCGCGATCGTGACCCTCGAAGAGGGCCACCGGATCGACGTCACCACCGGTCTGTAAGGTCGTACGACGATGGCACTGAAGACATTCAATCCCACGACGCCGGGCCAGCGCCAGCTGGTCATGGTCGATCGTTCGGCCCTCTACAAGGGCAAACCGGTCAAGGCGCTCACCCAGGGCAAGAAATCCTCGGGCGGCCGCAACAACACCGGTCGCATCACCGTGCGCTTCCGCGGCGGCGGCCACAAGCAGACGCTGCGCACCGTCGACTTCAAGCGCGAGAAGGTGGACGTTCCCGCCACCGTCGAGCGGCTCGAGTACGATCCGAACCGCACCGGCTTCATCGCGCTGATCAAGTATCAGGACGGTGAGCAGGCCTACATCCTGGCGCCGCAGCGCCTGGCCGTGGGTGACACCATCATCGCCGGCAACTATGTCGACGTGAAGCCGGGCAACGTCATGCCGCTGGGCAACATGCCGGTCGGCACGATCATCCACAACATCGAGACCAAGATCGGCAAGGGTGGTCAGCTCGCCCGTTCCGCCGGCACCTACGCCCAGCTCGTCGGTCGCGACCAGGACTACGTGATCATCCGCCTGAACTCGGGCGAGCAGCGCCTGGTGCACGGCCGCTGCCGCGGCACGATCGGCGCGGTGTCGAACCCGGATCACATGAACACCTCGATCGGCAAGGCCGGTCGCAAGCGTTGGATGGGCCGTCGCCCGCACAACCGCGGTGTCGCGATGAACCCGATCGACCATCCGCACGGCGGTGGTGAAGGTCGTACCTCCGGCGGTCGCCACCCGGTCACTCCGTGGGGCAAGCCGACCAAGGGCAAGAAGACCCGCACCAACAAGTCGACCAACAAATTCATTCTCCTAAGCCGCCACAAGCGGAAGAAGTAAGGAACGCCGGACATGGTTCGTTCAGTCTGGAAAGGCCCGTTCGTCGAGGGTTCTCTGCTCAAGAAGGCAGATGCCGCGCGCGCGTCCGGCCGTCACGACGTCATCAAGATCTGGAGCCGTCGCTCGACCATCCTGCCGCAGTTCGTCGGCCTGACCTTCGGCGTCTACAACGGCCAGAAGCACGTGCCGGTCGCGGTCAACGAGGAAATGGTCGGCCACAAGTTCGGCGAGTTCTCGCCGACCCGGACCTTCCATGGCCACTCCGGCGACAAGAAAGCCAAGAAGGCTTGAGGATTAAACGATGAGCAAACCTAAGCGCGAACGGAGCCTCGCCGACAACGAGGCCAAGGCGGTCGCCCGGATGCTGCGGGTGAGCCCGCAGAAGCTCAACCTGGTCGCCCAGCTCATTCGCGGCCGGAAGGCGTCTGCCGCGCTCGCCGACCTGCAGTTCTCGCGCAAGCGGATCGCGGTCGACGTGAAGAAGTGCCTGGAATCGGCTATCGCCAACGCCGAGAACAACCACGACCTCGATGTCGACGATCTCGTCGTGGCGCAGGCCTTCGTCGGCAACGGCCTCGTGATGAAGCGTTTCGCTGCCCGCGGCCGTGGCCGTTCGGGTCGTGTCTACAAACCATTTTCGCAGCTGACGATCATCGTTCGTCAGGTCGAAGCCGAAGCGGCCGCCTAAGGGACGCAGGAGAAAACGATGGGTCAAAAGATCAATCCGATCGGTCTGCGTCTCGGCATCAACCGGACCTGGGATTCCCGCTGGTTCGCCGGCAAGCAGGAATACGGCAAGCTGCTGCACGAGGACGTCAAGATCCGCGAGATCCTGCACAAGGAGCTCAAGCAGGCGGCTGTCGCCCGCATCGTGATCGAGCGTCCGCACAAGAAGTGCCGCGTCACCATCCACTCGGCCCGTCCGGGTGTGGTGATCGGCAAGAAGGGCGCCGACATCGACAAGCTGCGCAAGAAGGTGGCGGACATCACCTCGTCCGACGTCGTCATCAACATCGTCGAGATCCGCAAGCCGGAGCTCGATGCGACGCTGGTGGCCGAGTCGATCGCGCAGCAGCTCGAGCGCCGTGTGGCGTTCCGCCGTGCCATGAAGCGCGCCGTGCAGTCGGCGATGCGTCTCGGCGCGGAAGGCATCCGCATCAACTGCTCGGGCCGTCTGGGCGGTGCGGAAATCGCGCGCATGGAGTGGTATCGCGAAGGTCGCGTGCCGCTGCACACGCTGCGCGCCGACATCGACTACGGCGTTGCGACCGCGTTCACGACCTTCGGCACCTGCGGCGTCAAGGTCTGGATCTTCAAGGGTGAGATCCTCGAGCACGATCCGATGGCCCAGGACAAGAGAATGGCCGAAGGCGAGGGTGGTGGTAGCGGTGGTGGCCGTCAGCGCCGCGACGCGGCCGCGGCCTGAGCCAGCACAGGAATTTGAGGGCTTAAAGCCATGATGCAACCTAAGAAAACGAAGTTCCGGAAGGCGCATAAGGGCCGCATCCACGGCGTCGCGTCTTCGGGCGCGACGTTGGCGTTCGGCCAGTTCGGCCTGAAGGCGACCGAGCCGGAGCGCGTCACCGCGCGCCAGATCGAAGCCGCCCGCCGCGCGCTGACCCGCCACATGAAGCGCGCCGGCCGCGTCTGGATCCGCGTGTTCCCCGACGTTCCGGTGTCGAAGAAGCCGGCCGAAGTCCGCATGGGCTCCGGCAAGGGTTCGCCGGAATTGTGGGTCGTTCGCGTGAAGCCGGGCCGGGTGCTGTTCGAGATCGACGGCGTCAACACCCAGACGGCACGTGAGGCGCTGACCCTGGCGGCCGCCAAGCTGCCGATCAAGACGCGCTTCGTCGAGCGCATTGCGGAGTAATGGCCATGGCCCAGATGAAGATCGAAGACATCCGCGCGATGAGCCCCGACCAGCAGGATGACGCCGTCCTGAACCTGAAGAAGGAGCGCTTCAACCTGCGCTTCCAGCGCGCCACCGGGCAGCTCGAGAACACCTCGCGCCTGCGCGAGGCTCGCCGTGACATCGCCCGGATCAAGACCGTCGCCGCGCAGCAGCGCGCGAAGAAGAAGTAAGAGGCTTACGAAGATGCCGAAACGTACTCTGCAGGGCGTGGTCGTCAGCGACAAGCAAGCCAAGACCATCGTGGTGCGCGTCGATCGCCGCTTCACGCACCCGATCTACAAGAAGACGATCCGCCGTTCGAAGAACTATCACGCGCACGACGAGAGCAACGAGTTCAAGCCGGGCGACGTGGTGTGGATCGAGGAATCGAAGCCGATTTCGAAGTTGAAGCGCTGGGTCGTGATCCGGGGCGAGCACAAGAAAAGCGCCTGAGCTGCCGGCACTTAGCCGACTGACTTCAGGGAAATGTTGAGCGCAGCGCGTCTGCGCGAAGAGAAAGAGGACGAGGTGCATCAATGATTCAGATGCAGACCAACCTCGACGTGGCCGACAATTCTGGCGCACGCCGTGTCATGTGTATCAAGGTGCTCGGGGGCTCCAAGCGCCGCTACGCCACCATCGGCGACATCATCGTCGTGTCGATCAAGGAAGCCATTCCGCGCGGCAAGGTGAAGAAGGGCGACGTGATGAAGGCCGTCGTGGTGCGTGTCCGCAAGGACATCCGCCGCGCCGACGGTTCGGTCATCCGCTTCGACCGCAACGCCGCCGTCCTGATCAACAACCAGGCCGAGCCGGTCGGCACCCGTATCTTCGGGCCCGTGCCGCGCGAGCTGCGCGCCAAGAACCACATGAAGATCATTTCGCTCGCGCCGGAGGTGCTGTGATGGCTGCGAAGATCCGCAAGGGCGACAAGGTCGTCGTGCTGACCGGTCGCGACAAGGGTCGCACCGGCGAGGTGTTCGAGGTGCGTCCCGACGCCGGCACCGCGCTCGTGCGCGGCATCAACATGGTCAAGCGTCACCAGAAGCAGACGCAGGCCCAGGAGGGCGGCATCATCTCGAAAGAGGCGCCGATCCAACTGTCCAACATCGCGTATGTCGGCAAGGACGGAAAGCCGACGCGCGTCGGATTCAAGATTCTGGCGGACGGCAAGAAGGTTCGCATCGCCAAGAGCTCGGGAGCTGAGATCGATGGCTGAGACCGTTTACGTGCCGCGCCTGCGCGCGGAATATGACGCGAAGATTCGCGGCGCGCTGACCGAGAAGTTCGGTTACGAGAACGTCATGCAGGTTCCGCGCCTGGACAAGGTCGTGCTGAACATGGGCGTTGGCGATTCCGTCAACGACCGCAAGAAGGCCGAGAACGCCGCCGCCGAGCTGACCCAGATCGCCGGCCAGAAGGCGATCGTGACCTATTCGCGTATCGCGATCGCGACCTTCAAGCTGCGTGAGAATCAGCCGATCGGCTGCAAGGTCACGCTGCGCAAGACCCGTATGTACGAGTTCATCGATCGCCTGGTGACGGTCGCGCTGCCGCGCGTCCGCGACTTCCGCGGCCTGAACCCGAAGAGCTTTGACGGCCGCGGCAACTACTCGCTCGGCATCAAGGAGCACATCATTTTCCCCGAGATCGACTTCGACAAGGTCACGGAAGCCCGCGGTATGGACATCACCGTCTGCACCACGGCCAAGACCGACGAAGAGGCGAGGGCCTTGTTGACCGCTTTCAATTTCCCGTTCCGGCAGTGAGACGCTGACCTAAAGCCTCTCAAACGCGGATACCCAGGAGCCAAGCATGGCAAAGAAGAGTTCAGTCGAGAAGAACAACCGGCGCAAGCGGATGGTGAAGAACGCCGCCGCCAAGCGCGAGCGGTTGAAGGCGATCATCGCCGACAAGAAGCTGCCGATGGAGGAGCGCTTCGCTGCGACGTTGAAGCTGGCGGAAATGCCGCGCAACTCGTCGGCGACCCGCATCCGTCTGCGTTGCGAGCTGTCGGGCCGTCCGCGCTCGAACTACCGCAAGAACAAGCTGTCCCGTATCGCGCTGCGCGAACTTGGCTCCAAGGGCATGGTCCCGGGCCTCGTGAAGTCGAGCTGGTAAGGAGGGTCGTTTAGATGTCTACGCACGATCCAATCAGCGATCTCATCACCCGCATCCGCAACGCGCAGATGCGCTCCAAGACCAAGGTCTCCACGCCCGGCTCCAAGATGCGCGAGAACGTGCTCGAGGTGTTGAAGACCGAGGGCTACATCCGCGGCTACGCCACGCTCGAGCATTCCTCGGGCCGCAGCGAGATCGAGATCGAGCTGAAGTATTTCGACGGCGAGCCCGTCATCCGCGAGATCGAACGTGTCTCCAAGCCCGGGCGCAGAGTCTACGCCTCGGTGAAGAACCTGCCGCGGGTCAACAACGGGCTCGGCATTTCGGTGTTGTCGACGCCGAAGGGGATCATGGCCGACCACAGCGCGCGCGACGCGAATGTGGGCGGTGAAGTCCTCTTCACGGTGTTCTGAGAAGGATTTTTGATCCATGTCACGTGTTGGCAAAAGGCCTGTGGCGGTGCCGTCGGGCGTTACCGCGACCGTCGATGGGCAGACCGTCAAGATGAAGGGGCCGAAGGGCCAGCTTCAGTTCGTCGTCCATGACGACGTCGAGGTGAAGCTCGAGAACGGCCAGGTCAAGGTCAAGCCGCGGCTCGAGACCAATCGCGCGCGGGCGCTCTACGGCACCGCACGCGCCCAGGTCGCGAACCTCGTCGAAGGCGTCACCAAGGGCTTCGAGAAGAAGCTCGAAATCACCGGCGTCGGCTACCGCGCCGCGATGCAGGGCAAGAACCTGCAGCTCGCGCTCGGCTACAGCCACGACGTGATCTATCAGATCCCGGAAGGGATCACGATCACCGTGCCGAAGCCGACCGAGATCACGGTGACCGGCAGCGACGTCCAGCGCGTCGGCCAGGTGGCCGCTGAGATCCGCGCCTATCGTCCGCCGGAGCCCTACAAGGGCAAGGGCGTGAAGTATGTTGGCGAATTCATCTTCCGCAAGGAAGGCAAGAAGAAGTAACGGAGCCGGTCATGTCGAAAGCCAAGGTTACGAATGCCCGGCGCAAGCGGAGTGTGCGGCTGAAGCTGCGCCGCTCCGGTGGTGGCCGTCCGCGCCTGTCGGTGTTCCGTTCGTCCAAGCACATCTACGCCCAGGTCATCGACGACCTGAAGGGCGAGACGCTGGCCTCTGCCTCCTCGCTCGAGAAGTCGATGCGCGACGGCGGCAAGACCGGCGCCGACATCGATGCTGCGAAGGCGGTCGGCAAGCTGCTGGCCCAGCGTGCCGCGGAGAAGGGCGTCAAGGAAGTCGTGTTCGATCGCGGCAGCTATCTCTATCATGGGCGCGTCAAGGCTCTTGCCGACGCGGCGCGTGAGAGCGGGCTGAGCTTCTAACAGAATTTGAGGATTGAGGCGTAAGCCTCTGAAGGATTGGAAAAACCATGGCAGGTGAACGCGAACACCGCGGCGGACGTGAACGCAGGGAGCGCGAGGAGCGCGACAGCGAGTTCGTCGACAAGCTCGTCCACATCAACCGCGTGGCCAAGGTCGTCAAGGGCGGCAAGCGCTTCGGTTTCGCCGCGCTGGTCGTGATCGGCGACCAGAAGGGCCGCGCCGGCTTCGGTCACGGCAAGGCGCGCGAAGTGCCTGAGGCGATCCGCAAAGCGACGGAAGCCGCCAAGCGCAACCTGACCCGTGTGTCGCTGCGCGAGGGCCGCACCCTCCATCACGACATCGCCGGCCGTCACGGCGCGGGCCGTGTGTACCTGCGCGCCGCTCCGGCCGGTACCGGCATCATCGCCGGCGGTCCCATGCGCGCCGTGTTCGAGACGCTCGGCGTCCAGGACGTGGTGGCGAAGTCGATCGGCTCGTCGAACCCGTACAACATGGTGCGCGCGACCTTCGACGCGCTCAAGCACCAGGATTCGCCGCGTTCGGTCGCAGCCCGCCGCAACATCAAGGTATCCACCCTGCAGGCCCGTCGCATCGGCGGCGATGCCGAGGCGGCTGCCGACTAACGGAAGCTTTTCGGAGTAGACTCCCATGGCCAAGGCCGCAAAGACGATCAAGCTCGAGCAGACCGGCAGCGCGATCCGCCGCCATCACTCGCAGCGTTCGACGTTGATCGGACTCAAGCTCAACAAGATCGGCCGCATCAGCGAGCTGCCGGATACCCCGGCGGTCCGCGGCATGATCGAGAAGGTTCACCATCTCGTCCGCATTGTCGACGAGAAGTAAGACAAGGAGAAGGGCGATGAAGCTCAGCGATATCGCCGACAACGCCGGCTCGCGCAAGAAGCGCATGCGCGTCGGCCGCGGCATTGGTTCGGGCAAGGGCAAGCAGTCCGGCCGCGGCGGCAAGGGCCAGACCGCGCGTTCGGGTGTGCGCATCAAGGGTTTCGAAGGCGGCCAGATGCCGATGCATCGCCGTCTGCCCAAGCGCGGCTTCAACAACATCTTCCGCGTCGAGTTCGTCGAGATCAATCTCGACCGGCTCCAGGAAGCGGTTGATGCCAAGAAGATCGACGCCGGCAGCGTCGTGAACGTCGAGGCGCTGGTGAAGGCCGGCGTGCTGCGCCGCGCCAAGGCCGGTCTGCGGCTGCTCGGCCGCGGCGAGCTCAGGGCCAAGCTCAACATCGAAGTGCATGGCGCCTCGAAGTCCGCGATCGCGGCGGTCGAGAAGGCCGGCGGCTCGGTGAAGATCCTCGCGCCCGCCAAGGAAGAAGGCGAGGCGGCGTAACAACTGCGTCATTGGCCCGCGGCTCGCGGGCCTTTACGCATGCTGGACGTTGGACTTATCGAAGCCGAGCACCAGATAATGTCCGGCGTCCGCTAAAGTAGCCCGGCCGCGGGCATGACGGCGCAAAAGGCGGCGGGAGAAAGTCCAAGATGGTCTCAGCAGCGGAACAACTGGCAGCCAATCTCAATTTCGGCGCGTTTGCCAAGGCCGACGAACTGAAGAAGCGCATCTGGTTCACCCTGGGTGCGCTGCTCGTTTATCGGCTGGGGACCTACATCCCGCTGCCTGGTATCGATCCGAACATCTGGGAGCAGGTGTTCCGCTCGCAGGCAGGCGGCATCCTCGGCATGTTCAACATGTTCGCCGGCGGCGGCATCCACCGCATGGCGATCTTCGCGTTGAACATCATGCCGTACATTTCGGCCTCGATCATCATCCAGCTTCTCACCACCGTCTCGCCGCAGCTCGAGGCGCTGAAGAAGGAAGGCGAGGCGGGCCGCAAGACGCTGAACCAGTACACGCGCTATCTGACCGTGATCCTGGCAGCGTTCCAGTCCTACGGTATCGCGGTGGGTCTCGAGGGCGCCGGCAACGTCGTCAGCGACCCCGGCATGTTCTTCCGTCTCTCCACGGCGATCACGCTGACCGGCGGCACCATGTTCCTGATGTGGCTGGGCGAGCAGATCACCTCGCGCGGCATCGGCAACGGCATCTCGCTGATCATCCTATCCGGCATCGTCGCCGAGCTGCCCGCGGCGCTCGCCAACATGCTCGAGCTCGGTCGTCAGGGCGCGATGTCGACCGGCCTGATCCTGGTCGTGATCGTGATGGCGGTCGCCGTGATCGCCTTCATCGTGTTCATGGAGCGTGCCCAGCGCCGCCTCTTGATCCAGTATCCGAAGCGCCAGGTCGGCAACAAGATGTTCGAGGGCCAGTCCTCGCATCTGCCGCTGAAGCTCAACACCTCGGGCGTGATCCCGCCGATCTTCGCGTCGTCGCTGCTGCTGCTGCCGACCACGGTCGCGAACTTCAACGCCGGCAAGGGGCCGGAGTGGTTCCAGTGGATCACGACCCAGCTCGGCCACGGCCGTCCGCTGTTCCTGATCCTCTATCTCGCGCTGATAGTGTTCTTCGCGTTCTTCTACACCGCGATCGTGTTCAACCCGACCGAGACCGCGGACAATCTGAAGAAGCATGGCGGCTTCATTCCGGGCATCCGTCCCGGCGAGCGCACCGCGGAATACATCGACTACGTGCTGTCGCGCATCACCGTGATCGGCGCAATCTATCTCGCGATCGTCTGTTTGATCCCAGAGATCCTGATCTCCTACGCCTCGGTGCCGTTCTACTTCGGCGGCACGTCGCTGCTGATCGTGGTGAGCGTCACCATGGATACGGTCGCGCAGGTGCAGGGCTATCTGCTCGCCCATCAGTATGAGGGGCTGATCCGGAAGTCGAAGCTGCGCGGCGGTCGCCGTCGCTGACGCGCGGCGGCCGGTCAGACCGCCGATCGCTGCCACCGATTCGCTGCGCGCACGTAGTGCGCAGCGGCCACAAGGTCCGCGCCGAGCCGCGCGACTGCATCGGCAGAGCCGCTCTCACCACCACGCAATCGCTGATTTCACAGGGCTTCTTGGCCTCTGGGCATCCGCTCCCCTATGATATGGGTGGCGGTGCGGCGCTGATTGTGGTTTGCACTGTTTCTTGATCTTCAAACACTGGTGCGCGACGTATCGCTCACCAATCCGGGGGGCGTACGCCGATGAGAATTATACTTCTGGGACCGCCGGGGTCGGGCAAGGGGACCCAGGCGCAACTGCTGGTGCAGCGCTACGGCATCGTCCAGCTCTCGACCGGCGAGATGCTTCGCGCTGCGGTTGCGGCCGGTACGCCGGTCGGGCTGAAGGCCAAGGAGATCATGGCTGGTGGCGGCCTCGTGCCTGACGACGTCGTGGTCGGAATCATCTCTGACCGGATCGACCAGCCGGATGCCAAGGCCGGTTTCATCCTGGACGGCTTCCCGCGCACCGTGCCGCAGGCCGAGGCGCTCGACGAGCTCCTCAAGCACAAGCACATGAAGCTCGATGCCGTGATCGAGCTCCGCGTCAACGAGAGCGCGCTTCTGAGCCGCGTCGAGACGCGCGTGGCGCAGATGCGGGAGCGCGGGGAGGAGGTCCGGGTCGACGACACTCCAGAGGTCCTGACCAAGCGGCTGGCCAGCTACCGCAGCCTGACGGAACCCCTGATTCACTACTATTCCGAGCGGCGCAAGCTCTCGACCATCGATGGCATGATGGCCATCGACGAAGTCACCCGTGCGATTCACCGCCTCCTGCTGGCCCTCGGGGCGGTCGAGCCCAAGACGCACGTCAAGGGGACGGCCAAGAGCACGGTGAAGGGCGCCGCCAAGAAGGGGGCTAAAAAGGCCGCCAAGGTGGCCAAGAAACCGGCAAAAACGGCCAAAAAGGCTGCAAAAGCCTCCAAAAAGGCTGCCAAGGGCGCCCCGAAGACCACCAAGAAGGCCCTGAAGAAGGCGGCCAAGAAAATGGTCAAAAAGGCCGCCAAAAAGGGCCCGAAGAAGAGCGCAAAAAAGGTCACGAAAAAGCGAGCTAAACGCTAGCAGCGGTTGACGAAAGCCCCCTGAATCCCTTAATAAGCCCCGCATCCAAGTCGGATAGTTTCAGACGATGCCGGGCCCCAGGAAGACCGGGGGTGGGCGTCGTGTTCGCGTTTGTGAACACCTGCCCGAGAAAGCAAGCACTTAAAGCCTGATTCCTGACGAGGGATCGGCAACAGGAGAGAAGGCCGTGGCCCGTATTGCCGGCGTGAACATTCCCACCAACAAGCGCGTGCTGATCGCGCTCCAGTACATCCATGGCATCGGCCCCAAGATCGCCGGTGACATCATCGAGAAGGTGAAGATCCCCGAGGATCGTCGCGTCAATCAGCTCAGCGACGCCGAAGTGCTCCAGATCCGCGAAGTGATCGACCGCGACTATCTCGTCGAGGGCGACCTGCGTCGCGAGGTCGGCATCAACATCAAGCGTCTGATGGATCTCGGCTGCTATCGCGGACTGCGTCATCGTCGCGGTCTGCCGGTGCGCGGTCAGCGTACCCACACCAATGCGCGCACGCGCAAGGGCCCGGCCAAAGCCATCGCCGGCAAGAAGAAGTAAGTCTTCGAATTCCATCGCGGCGTGTGGCGAACAGGGGATTGCCCGTTCGCCACGCGCCTTTCGTTCCACAGGTGTAGCCGCTGGCATTACGGCGGCGTTTGAGATCTTCAGGAAAGGGACTCAATGGGCAAGGAAGCCACCCGCGTTCGCCGTCGTGAGCGCAAGAACATCGCCTCCGGCGTCGCGCACGTGAACTCGTCGTTCAACAACACGACCATCACCATCACCGACGCGCAGGGCAACACGATTGCCTGGTCGTCAGCGGGCACCATGGGTTTCAAGGGATCGCGCAAGTCGACCCCGTATGCAGCGCAGGTCGCTGCGGAGGACGTTTCCAAGAAGGCGCAGGAGCACGGCATGCGCACGCTGGAAGTCGAAGTCGCCGGTCCCGGTTCGGGCCGCGAATCGGCGCTCCGCGCATTGCAGGCTGCGGGCTTCACCGTCACCTCGATCCGCGACGTGACCACGATCCCGCACAATGGTTGCCGGCCGCGCAAGCGCCGCCGCGTTTGATACGAAGTTGCGGGTGCATTGGCGCCCGCGATGACTTTTTGCGAAGCCGCGGGAATGATCTGCGGCCTTTCTCCAACGCCAGTATTTTGAACTTTCAAATTGACTGGCCTGTATGGGTGAAACAGTGACGATCCAGAAAAATTGGCAAGAACTGATTCGGCCGAACAAGCTCCAGGTCACGCCCGGCAGCGATCCGGCCCGTTTCGCGACCATCGTCGCCGAGCCGCTCGAGCGCGGCTTCGGCCAGACGCTCGGCAATGCGCTGCGCCGCATCCTTCTGTCCTCGCTCCAGGGCGCGGCGGTGCAGTCGGTGCACATCGACGGCGTGCTGCACGAGTTCTCCTCGATCGCGGGCGTCCGTGAGGACGTCACCGACATCGTGCTCAACATCAAGGACATCTCGATCAAGATGCAGGGCGAAGGCCCCAAGCGCATGGTCGTGAAGAAGCAGGGCCCGGGCGTGGTCACCGCCGGCGACATCCAGACCGTCGGCGACGTCACCGTGCTCAACCCGGACCTGCAGATCTGCACCCTCGACGAGGGCGCGGAGATCCGCATGGAGTTCACGGTCTCGACCGGCAAGGGCTACGTGCCCGCCGAGCGCAACCGGCCCGAGGATGCGCCGATCGGCCTGATCCCGGTCGACAGCCTGTACTCGCCGGTCCGCAAGGTCTCCTACAAGGTCGAGAACACCCGCGAGGGCCAGATCCTCGACTACGACAAGCTGACCATGACGATCGAGACCAACGGCGCGATCTCGCCGGACGACTCGGTGGCCTATGCCGCGCGCATCCTGCAGGATCAGCTCAACGTGTTCGTCAACTTCGAAGAGCCGCGCAAGGAAGTTGCCCAGGAGATCATCCCGGACCTCGCCTTCAACCCGGCCTTCCTCAAGAAGGTGGACGAGCTCGAGCTGTCGGTGCGTTCGGCCAACTGCCTGAAGAACGACAACATCGTCTACATCGGCGACCTCGTGCAGAAGTCGGAAGCCGAAATGCTCCGCACTCCGAACTTCGGCCGCAAGTCGCTGAACGAGATCAAGGAAGTGCTGGCCCAGATGGGTCTGCACCTCGGCATGGAAGTGCCGGGCTGGCCGCCGGAGAACATCGACGAGCTCGCCAAGCGCTTCGAGGATCACTACTGATCCGAACGTACGACAAGCTAAGGCGCGAATTCATCGCGCTTTAGTGGGCGAACGCAGGCAGCCCACCTGAGCAACATGTCCGACGAACCGTCGCGGCAGTTTTAACGTAAGGAATAGTCACATGCGTCACGGCAAGGTTCATCGGAAGCTCAACCGCACGGCCGAGCACCGCCGCGCGATGTTCGCCAACATGGCGGCCTCGCTGATCAAGCACGAGCAGATCGTCACCACGCTGCCCAAGGCCAAGGAGCTTCGCCCGATCGTCGAGAAGCTCGTCACCCTCGGCAAGAAGGGCGGCCTGTCGCTGCGCCGCCAGGCGATCGCCGAGATGCGCGACGTCGACATGGTCAAGAAGCTGTTCGACACGCTGGCGCCCCGCTACAAGGACCGCCAGGGCGGCTACACCCGCATCATCAAGGCCGGCTTCCGCTATGGCGACAACGCCGCGATGGCCGTGATCGAATTCGTCGATCGCGACGTCGACGCCAAGGGCCAGGACTCCGGTCCGGTGCAAGAGAAGGAAGCCGAGGCGGCGTAAGCCGGACCGGCCATCAGGTTTCAAAAGCGGCGCCCCCCGGGCGCCGCTTTTTTGTATATCGCAGCCATTTCTCAAGCTGCGCACGATGATTTTTGCAGAAGCTTTTTCATTCGGGGGTTTCAATGCGAATTGCCGTCAGGATTCCTTTTGGGCTTGCGCTGTCGCTGGTGATGTCGCCGGCCATGGGCGAGACGCTGGCCGAGCGGGGCGCCTATCTCGTCAACAGCGTGATGGTCTGCCACAACTGCCACACCCCGCGCGGGCCACAAGGGCTCGATCTCTCGCGCGCGCTCTCGGGCGGACAGGCCTTTGACGAGCCGGCGTTCAAGGTCACCGGCTCCAACATCACGCCCGACAAGGACACCGGCATCGGCAACTGGACCGATGACGGGCTGAAGCGGTTTCTCGTCAGCGGGATCAGGCCGAACGGGACGGCGGTCGCGCCGATCATGCCGACGGCATTCTACACGGTGCTCACGGCCCGCGATCTCGATGCACTTGCGGCTTACTTGCGCTCCGTGCCGCCCGTCCGCCACGAGACGCCGACGCCGGAATATCGGATCGCGCTGAAGCCGGAGACGCCGACTTACGCCGGCAAGCAGGCGAGCGAATCTGAATTGACCGACCAGCTCTCGCGCGGCCGCTATCTCATGACCATCGCCCATTGCCTGGAATGTCACACGCCGGAAGGGCCGTCCGTGGTGCACGATTTCACTGGCGCAAGCGGCAAGGGCGGCCGGACGTTCAAGGGGCCGTGGGGCGAATCCGTCTCCGCCAACATCACCTCGGACCGAGCGGCCGGGCTCGGCGGGTGGAGCGACGACGAGATCAAACGCGCCGTCACGCAAGGCATCGCGCGCGACGGGCACAAGCTCAAGCCGCCGATGGCCTATGCCGGCTACGCCACCATGACGGCGCAGGATCTCGACGCGATCGTCGCCGCTCTCCGGACGCTGGCGCCGCACGAATAGAGGCGTAGGGTGGGCACGCTTCCGCCTTCGCTCTTCGAGCTACGGCGGACAAGCCGCGTTGCCCATCCTACACGCTCAATTTGCAGGCGCCTATTCCTCACGCATCGGTGAGCGGCAATTGCGGTGCGATCAAGGACGCCCGATATTCTCCATCGACATCGATGGAGATGAGACATGAAGATCGACCTTTCCGGAAAGACTGCCCTCGTGACCGGCTCGACCGCCGGCATCGGCCACGCCATTGCCAGGGGGCTCGCGGGCTCCGGCGCGAGTGTCGTGATCAACGGGCGCGGCCAGGACAAGGTCGACGCTGCCGTCCGCAGGCTGGAAGGGACGGGCGCGAAGGTTCGCGGCATCGCCGCCGACGTCTCGACGGCCGCCGGCTGCAAGGCGCTTGTAGCGGCGCTGCCTGAGGTCGACATCCTCATCAACAACGCCGGCATCTTCGAGCCGAAGGATTTTTTCGAGATCCCCGACGAGGACTGGAGCCGCTTCTTCGAGGTCAACGTGATGAGCGGCGTGCGGCTGTCGCGCGCTTACCTGAAAGGCATGCTCAAGCGCAATTGGGGCCGCATCGTCTTCATTTCCTCGGAATCCGGGCTCAACATTCCCGTCGAGATGATCCATTACGGCATGACCAAGACGGCCCAGCTCTCGGTGGCGCGCGGGCTTGCGCAGCTCACCCGCGGCACCGGCGTCACCGTCAACTCCGTGCTGCCGGGCCCGACCATGTCTGAAGGCGTCGAGACCTTCGTGAAGGACCTCGCGAGGCAGAACGGACAGTCGGTCGACGAGGCCGCAGCCAATTTCGTCAAGCAGCACCGTCCGAGCTCGCTGCTGCAACGCTTCGCCAGTGTCGAGGAGATCGCCAACATGGTGGTCTATGCCGCCTCCAAGGAAGCCTCCGCCACCAACGGGGCGGCATTGCGCGCCGAGGGCGGCATCGTCAACACCATCGCGTGAGGCGTGGATGGCCGCTTACGTCATCTCCGAGGTCGAGGCGCGCGATCAGGCGGCAATGCAGGCCTATCGCACGCTCGCCGCTGAAACCATCGCGCAATATGGCGGCCGCTACCTCGTGAGCGGCGGCGCCGCCGACGTGGTGGAGGGAGCGCCACCGGCGAAGACCATCATCATCGTCGAATTTCCGTCGATGGCGCGTGCGCGCGAATGGTACGCTTCGCCGGAATATGCAGAGGCGTTGAAGCTGCGGCAGACGGCGCTGGAGCGCCGGCTGATGTTTGTGGAGGGGGGCGACCCGTCACAGTCGCTGTAGGGTGGGCAAAGCGACTTGTCCGCCGTAGCTCGAACAGCGAAGGCGGAAGCGTGCCCACCACTGCTGTGTCGCGTGTCTTGAGAGATGGTGGGCACGGCGCAAACGCCGCACCGATGTTGTGGCTCCTACCACCCCTCCAGCACGATCTTGCCACGCGACTTGCCGCTCTCGAGCAGCGCATGTGCGCGCTTGAGGTTGGCGGCGTTGATCGTGCCAAAGGTCTGGTCGAGCGTGGTGCGCAGCACGCCCTTGTCGATGAGGTCGGCGACGTCGTTGAGCAAATGATGCTGCGCGATCATGTCCGGCGTCTGGAACGAGGAGCGTGTGAACATCGATTCCCAGTGCACCGAGATCGCCTTGCCTTTGAATACGCTCATGACGAATTCCGGCGGATCGTCGATCAGGCCGAACCGGCTCTGCGGCGCCATGAACTCGGCGATCGCCTTGTAGTGCTGGTCGGTGAAGGTGAGGCTCGCCACCAGCGCGACGGGCGGCAGCTTCAGCTTCTCGATCTGTTCCTTCATCGGCTTGCCGTGGTCGATGACCGCATGCGCGCCGAGATCGAGGCACCATTTCTGCGATTCCGGCCGCGTCGCGGTCGCGAGCACCGTGAGCCCGGTGAGGCGGCGCGCGAGCTGGATCAGGATCGAGCCGACGCCGCCGGCGCCGCCCGTGATCAGCAGCGTGCGCGGATCGACGCTTTTGCCCGGCACGGCGCCGAGCCGGTCGAACAGCAGCTCCCAGGCGGTGATGGAGGTGAGGGGAAGGGCTGCGGCCTGCGCGAAGGACAGGCTCTTCGGCTTGCGGCCGACGATGCGCTCGTCGACCAGGTGGAATTCCGCATTGGTGCCCTGGCGCAGGATGGAGCCGGCGTAGAATACTTCATCGCCGACCTTGAACAGCGTGACGTCGGGCCCGACGGCATCGACCACGCCGGCCGCGTCATAGCCCAGAATCTTCACTTCGCCCTCGGGCGGGGCCGCGCGCTTGCGCACCTTGTAGTCGACCGGATTGGCCGAGATCGCCTTCACGGCGACGCGGATGTCGCGTCCCTTGGGCTCGGGCTTTGCGGTCTCGAAATCGATCAGTGAGTCCTGATCCTCGATTGGAAGTGATTTCTTGTAGCCGACGGCCTTCATGGCTTGTCTCCATCAGATGGCGTGGTCACCTGCCGCTCTAACTGTCGCCCTGGCTCCGGTTTGGCAAGTACTGTAAATTCGGGGATATAGTCCCTGTTTGGATACTATTGGGAAAATACGCATGAAACGGCGCAACTTCGCCCGTCGTCCCGGCTGCTCGGTCGAGGCGACGCTGGACCTGATCGACGGCAAGTGGAAGGGCGTGATCCTCTACCACCTCCAGAGCGGCACCCAGCGCTTCGGCGAATTGCGGCGCCTGATGCCGGGCATCACCCAGCGCATGCTGACCAAACAGCTCCGCGCGCTGGAGGAGGACAAGCTCATCATCCGCAAGGTCTATGCCGAGGTGCCGCCGCGGGTGGAGTATTGCCTCTCCGAGCTCGGCGAGAGCCTGCGGCCGGTGATCGACATTCTCAAGGCCTGGGGGGAGAGCCATCAGCAGCGGCTGTCCTGCGCGCCGCCCCCGGTCGTCGTCAAGAAGCCGAAGCGCGCGGCCTGAAAGCAAGCGCGCGGCCCGAAAGAAGGAAGCCGGGGGCGGCCATGCCGCTCCCGGCTCTTGCGTCTCGTCGACGGAACGCGACTTCAGATCAGAAAGCGACTTCAGATCAGAAAGCGACCTGGGTGCGCATCGCTATCGCGTCGAACTTCGAGCCCGTATTCACCGCAGAGGTGGAACTCTGCTGCTTGGAGATGTCGCCATGCAGGTAGTCCAGCATGAAGCGGACGTTGTTGTTGACGTACCAGTTCAGCGCGGCGGTGTAGATGGTTTGCCGACCACCCGCGATGCCGGCCGCCGTCGCGAGCTGATCGTTCAGGTTCATCGTGCTCACGCGTCCGGCGATTTCCCAGGCACCCCAGCCGCCGCCGGTGAGTGAGAACGGATTCGCCGGCTTGATGCCGCCGTAGGCGGCCGCCGCCGGATTGTAGGGATGCGTCTCGCCGGTCAGCACGTAGCCGACCTGTGCGTAGCCGCCATCGAATTTCAGGCTCGGCGCGCCGAACGGCGGCAGGCCGGTATTCGCGGTGCGGTCGACATTGAACCAGTAATATTCGCCCTGCGCGATGAACGGGCCATAGGTCCCCGCCGCTTCGACGCCGTAGACCTGCGCCCCGGAAACGTTGGCGATCGCACCGGTCGATATCAGCGAGGTCGGATCGATCCGCAGCTCAGGCCGGTCACTGAGCGTGAGCGTCTGTGCCTGCGTCACCAGATTGCGCGGCGGCTGGATCAGCCACTCCGCGTCGGCGCCGATATGCAGCGAGTAGTCCTTGCCGCTGATGGGATTGCCGGCAATGCGGGCGGTGGCGCCATATTGTTCGGTCATCCCGGGCGGATTGATGCTGGACGCAGAGTGGATCGCGCCCGTCGTTGGCCCGGTGACATAAGCGCCGACCCAGAGCTGGTCATTCCACCAGCGGGTGCCGACGGCCGAACGGAAGTCACCGGCCGCGATATTTTGTGCGATGAGGCCAACCGAAGCACGCTCCATGAACAGGATGTCGTTGGAGCTAGTGGATTCGTCGAGCGTCCAGGCCAGGTCCATGATGCCGGCTTCGATCGCCATCTTGCCGCCGAATGGTTTGAGGCCGGTGTAGCTCAGATAGGCATTTTCGACGCCCGATGTCCCGCCGCCCGGAAGGAAGCCGACGGGGGTGCCGCCGGCCGAGGCGGTGCCGCCGAAGCCGTCCGACGAGCCGCCGAAGTCGTAGATCAGGGCGTAGTTCCAGTCGCCAAAGAACTTGCCGACGACGCCGATACGCGCACGGCGGAGGTTCTCGCCGCTGTCGAGCTGTTGCGGCGAGGTAAATGCCGTATTGGGGCGATAATTGTAACCGCCGACATCCCAGTGCACGCGGCTCGTGATTGCGATGCAGTTCTGTTCGTCCGCGGTGCAGATCGTCGGCCGGTTGTTCGGCATCGTCACCACGACGCCGGACGGTGCCACCGGGCCCTTGACCGGGATCGCCGCATTGGCGCTGGCGACCGCGGCCTTCGCCTCCGATCTCGCTTCGGCTTTGGCCTCGGCCTTCGCTTCGGCCTTGGCTTTCGCCGTAGCCGCCGTGTTCGCCGCGGTCTGGCTCTGGAGCTTGTCGAGCTTCTGCTCCAGCATCTTCAATTGCTGCTTGAGGAGTGCGATCTCCTGCTCGCTGCTGCTTGCCGATTGTGCCTGGGCCTGTGAGGCCGCCAGCGCGCCGGCGAGACCAATCGCCGTGGCTGCAAATCTTGTCCTGCTCACGTCATCACTCCATCGGTTGACGAACTTCCCCAAGTCGCAACGGGAGAGCCTAAGAATGATCGATGACTGCCCCGCGACGGCGCGCCGACGGCTGCGGTTCCCGGTGATGCAAATTCGCCGCAACCGAATCCGCCGGAGGACAGCATGCAAGATGACACGCGTCATGCCAATCCTCGGCCCGACGCAAAATGGCCGCCACGCACGCGGGGCTTGCATGCCCGGGGTGGGTGCGGGAGGGCGAATATAGCCGCCGGGCGCCCTTCTATTGGCAGGCGAACGCGCCTATATTCCGGCGTCTTTTCCGAGAGGTAGGAATGTTTCGATCGATCTGTACCGCGCTCATAACGGGATTTTGCATAGCCCTTTCGGGCAGCCCCGATCCGGCCTCCGCGCAGGATCGTCGTGTCCCGTCGTCGGCGGCGGAGCTGCGCCTGTCCTATGGCCCCATTGTGCAGCGGGTCCAACCGGCCGTCGTCAACGTCTATGCAGCCAAGGTGGTGCAGAATCGCAACCCGCTGCTGGATGATCCGATCTTCCGCCGCTTCTTCGGCGTGCCGGGCCAGCAGCCCGAGCAGATGCAGCGCTCGCTGGGCTCCGGCGTCATCGTCGATGCATCCGGCCTCGTCGTCACCAACGTCCACGTCATCGAGGGGGCCGATCAGGTGAAGGTGTCGCTGTCGGACAAGCGCGAATTCGAGGCCGACATCGTGCTGAAGGATTCCCGCAGCGATCTCGCCGTGCTGCGCATCAAGGATGCGAAGGAGAAATTTCCGACGCTCGACCTCACCAATTCGGATGAATTGATGGTCGGCGACGTCGTGCTCGCGATCGGCAATCCCTTCGGCGTCGGCCAGACCGTGACCCACGGCATCATCTCGGCGCTGGCGCGCACGCAAGTCGGCATCACCGACTACCAGTTCTTTATCCAGACCGATGCCGCGATCAATCCCGGCAATTCCGGCGGCGCTCTGGTCGACATGAACGGCAGGCTCGCCGGCATCAACACCGCGATCTACTCGCGCTCAGGGGGCTCGCAGGGAATCGGCTTTGCCATTCCTGCCAACATGGTGCGCGTCGTCGTCGCCTCCGCCAAGAGCGGCGGCAAGGCGGTGAAGCGGCCGTGGCTCGGCGCGCGGCTGCAGGCGGTGACGCCCGACATCGCCGAGAGTCTCGGCCTGCGCTCGCCGACCGGTGCGCTGGTCGCAAGCGTCGTCCCGAACGGACCGGCCGCAAAGGCCGGACTGAAATCCTCCGACCTGATCGTCGCGATCGATGGTCAGACCGTGGATGATCCCAACGCCTTCGACTACCGCTTTGCGACGCGTCCGCTCGGCGGCACGGCTCAGATCGACGTGCAGCGCGGCGGCAAGCCGCAGAAGCTGACGGTGGCGCTCGAGATCGCGCCCGACACCGGCCGCAACGAGATCGTCATCACGGCGCGCTCGCCGTTCCAGGGTGCGAAGGTTTCGACCATCACGCCGGCCGTCGCCGACGAGCTGCACCTCGATGCCGACACCGAAGGCGTCGTCGTCACGGATCTCGGCGACGACAGCGCGGCCGCCAGTGTCGGCTTCCAGAAGGGCGACATCATTCTTGCGGTCAACAACCAGAAGATCAGCAAGACCGGCGACCTCGAGAAGGCGGCGGGCGAACGCCCGCGGATCTGGCGCATCACGCTGGTGCGGGGCGGCCAGCAGATCAACGTCACGCTGGGCGGATGAGTCCGAAGCGACCACAGGAGACGCCAACTCTCTTTGCCGCGGCGGGGTTCGATCAAGAGGCCCCGCATCCGCTGCCGGACCGTCTGCGTCCGCGCACGCTGTCGGAGGTCGTCGGCCAGGACCACATTCTCGGGCCCGACGGCGCGCTGACGCGCATGCTGGAGACACGCACGCTCGGCTCGCTGGTGTTCTGGGGCCCGCCCGGCACGGGCAAGACCACGGTGGCGCGGCTGCTCGCGGATGCGACCGATCTGCACTTCGAGCAGATCTCCGCCGTGTTCTCCGGCGTTGCCGACCTGAAGAAGGCGTTCGATGCCGCACGCGCCCGCCGCGAGA
This sequence comes from Bradyrhizobium sp. Cp5.3, assembly GCF_000426265.1. Classification (NCBI taxonomy): domain Bacteria; kingdom Pseudomonadati; phylum Pseudomonadota; class Alphaproteobacteria; order Hyphomicrobiales; family Nitrobacteraceae; genus Bradyrhizobium; species Bradyrhizobium sp. Cp5.3. Next base: position 109,434 of record NZ_AUFA01000021.1, read on the forward strand.
TGGGTAGGGGCACGCTGCTGTTCGTCGACGAGGTGCATCGCTTCAACCGCGCGCAGCAGGACTCGTTTCTGCCCGTGATGGAAGACGGCACGGTGGTGATGGTCGGCGCCACCACCGAAAATCCGTCCTTCGAGCTCAACGCGGCGTTGCTGTCCCGCGCGCGCGTCCTGGTGTTTCATTCGCTCGACGCTGCCGCGATCGAGAAGCTGTTCGCGCATGCCGAGGCGATCGAGGGCAGGAAGCTGCCGCTGGACGCGGAAGCGCGCGCCGTCCTGGCGCGCATGGCCGATGGCGACGGCCGTGCCTCGCTGACACTGGTCGAAGAGGTCTGGCGTTCGGCGCGCGCCGGCGAGATTTTCAACGCCGCACAGTTGCAGGACATCCTGCAGCGCCGCGCGCCGATCTACGACAAGTCGGCCGACGGCCATTACAACCTGATCTCGGCGCTGCATAAATCGGTGCGCGGCTCCGATCCGGATGCGGCGCTCTATTATCTCGCGCGCATGCTCGATGCCGGCGAGGACCCGCTGTTCCTGGCGCGCCGTGTCGTGCGCATGGCGGTCGAGGATATCGGGCTTGCCGATCCGCAGGCGCTCGTCATCGCCAACGCGGCCAAGGACGCCTTCGACTTCCTCGGCCATCCCGAAGGCGAGCTCGCCATCGCGCAAGCGGTCGTCTATCTCGCCACCGCCCCGAAATCGAATGCGGTCTACACAGCCTTCGGCGCTGCCATGCAGACCGCAAAGCAGGCCGGCTCGCTGCTGCCGCCAAAGCACATCCTCAACTCCCCGACCAAGCTGATGAAGTCGGAAGGCTATGGCTCCGGTTACGAGTACGACCACGACGCGCCCGATGCCTTCTCCGGCCAGGACTATTTCCCGGAGGTCCTTGGCCGCCAGACCTTCTACGACCCGCCCGAGCGCGGCTTCGAGCGGGAGATCCGGAAACGGCTGGACTACTGGGCGAAGCTGCGGAAGGAGCGGGGCGGCTCGCGTTGAAAACGGCCATTTCGCCGTGACGGCAAGCCACTTTTAGGCTAGGCAGTCATTCATGAGCCGCCGCATCAAGAGAGCCAACCCAAAACCCCGCGCACGCGATGAGCGCAAGGAAGGGCGTCCGCATCAGGCGCGCAGCGCGCAGAAGGCTGGGCCGCGTCCGGGCGGCAAGCCGGGCGCGAAGCCACAGCGCTTTGCCGGCGAGCGCGCCGAGCGGCGTGCCCCTGAACCCGCGCCGGCAAAACCCGTCGAGGCGCTGCTGCCGACCAAGGTGCAGACCGTCACCGTCACGGCGGACGAGAACAACATGCGCGTCGACCGTTTCCTCGAAGCGCGTTTTCCGGGTCTGTCGTTCTCCCACATCCAGCGCGTCGTGCGCAAAGGCGAGCTGCGCGTCGACGGCAAGCGCGTCGACAGCAAGGACCGCCTCGAGGAGGGCCAGAGCGTCCGCATTCCGCCCCTGAAGCTCGACGCACCGAAGGTGCCGGGCGCGCTGTCGGAAGCCGCGCAGAAGACGCTTGCCGCGCTGAAGGACATGACGATCTTTGAGGACGACGACGTTCTCGTCCTCAACAAGCCCGCCGGCCTTGCCGTGCAGGGCGGCTCGGGTATGACGCGGCACATCGACCAGATGCTGGAGGTGATGCGCGACGCCAAGGGCCAGAAGCCACGCCTGGTGCACCGGATCGACCGGGAGACGTCGGGGTGCCTCCTGATCGCCAAGACGCGCTTTGCCGCGAGCCATCTGACCGGCGCCTTCCGCTCGCGCTCGGCGCGAAAAGTCTATTGGGCGCTGGTGCCGGGTCTGCCGAAGCCGAAGCAGGGCCGCATCTCGACCTTCCTCGCCAAGGAGGAGGGCGAGGACGACACCATCATGCGCATCGCCCAGCATGGCGATGAGGGCGCGAGCCACGCGGTGACCTACTATGCGGTGGTCGAGACCGCCGGCAACAAGCTGACCTGGGTGTCGCTGAAGCCGGTGACGGGGCGCACCCACCAGCTCCGCGCCCACATGGCCCATATCGGCCATCCCATCATCGGCGATCCCAAATACTTCAACATCGAGAACTGGGAGCTGCCGGGGGGTCTGCAAAACCGGCTGCATCTCTTGGCACGCCGTATCGTGATCCCGCATCCGCGTGGCGGCGTCATCGACGCGACCGCGCCGCTGCCGCCGCACATGCAGCAGTCATGGAACCTGATTGGTCTCGACGCCACCAGATTTGATCCGATCGAGAACGCACCTGAGGAATAATACCCAATGTCGTCCTGGCGAAAGCCAGGACGACACCGAGGAATTGACTGGCGATCGCCCACGCACCCCCTCAATTCCGAAACTGCTCCAGAAACATCCGCAAGCTGTCATGCGGACTCTCGACATCCGTGATCAGCCAGCCCTCCGGTCCGTAGACCAGGATGAAGTTCAGCGTCACGCGCCGGCCGTGATTGTCGAAGTTCGCCGCGACATGGGTCTTGTCGTATTGTCTGCGCAAGACCGAGATCGCGACCGGGCCGAGCTTCCAGGTCGGGCTCTGCACCAGGAAATCGTAGGGCTCGGCCCTCGGACCGCTCCAGGCCTTGCGCAGGCTGGGATCGAAGAACTGCCGGGCGGTTACCTCGTCGCGCGGCAGGCCCTTTGACTGCTCCGGGGAACCCTCACCGTAATGGGCATAGACGTTGCGGACGAGGGATTCCGGGGTGCGGAAGCCGGCCTCCGCCGCGGCCAGCGAGAACCCGGCGAACAGGCCCAGAACGCCCGCGATGTGCCTCATGCCTGCTGCTCGCTTTATCGGCCGCCGGTCTTATTTTAGAAGCCTAGCATTCAGGGACCGGGACCGAAAACGTCAGATGCGCGAATTGTTCGATGAGGTTGCGGGGCAGTCCCCGCTGGATCCGCGGGAATCGGCCCGCCAGGCCGCCCGCGCGCCGTTGCGCAAGCGCTTCTACAAGGAGGTCGGCGTGGCCGGGGCCGAGGGCGGCTTTGCCGTCACGCTCGACGGCAAGCCGATCCGCACGCCTTCCAGCCGCCAGGTGGTGATCCCGTCGCGCGCGCTGGCCGATGCGGTGGCCGCAGAATGGGAGGCGCAGAGGGAGGCGATCGATCCGATGACCATGCCGCTGACGCGGCTTGCCAACAGCGTGATCGAGGGTGTCGTCGATCGCGTCGGCCTCGTTGGCGACGACCTCGCAAAATACTTCCAGACCGACTTGCTGTTCTACCGCGCCGGCCATCCGGAGGAGTTGGTCGCGCGCGAGGCCGCGCATTGGGACCCGGTGCTGTTCTGGGCCGCCGAGACGCTGGGCGCGCATTTCATTCTGTCCGAAGGCATCATGCACGTGAAGCAGCCGGAGGAGGCGATCCAGGCCGCACGCGCTGCGTTGCCCCAGGATGCCTGGTCCGTGGCGGCGCTCCACGTGGTCACGACGCTGACCGGCTCGGCGCTGCTGGCGTTGGCGCTGGCGCACGGGGTACGCGATGCCGATCAGGTCTGGGCGGCCGCCCATGTCGATGAGGACTGGAATGCCGATCAGTGGGGTGTGGACGAGGAGGCCGCCGGCCGCCGCGCCGTCCGCTTGCGGGATTTCGAGGCCGCCGTGGCGGTGCTCGCGGCCGCGAAGCCGATCGGGACCCAAGGTCCTTAACGAGAGGTTTACGACGACGGCTTAGGGTGGACGCGCGTTTCCCTGGGCCGCCTCTATGCCGACGCCGATAAGCTCGATCGTCCCCGTCAGTTCCGCCGGCCCCGTGGCCGATGCGGCAACACCCGGGCTCGTGCTCCAGGACGGCAGCGTCGTCGATGCCAGGGTCGTCAGCGTGCTCGCCGACAATCTGGTGCGGATCGCCATCGCCAATCTCTCCCTCGACGTGATGTCGGAAGTGGCGCTGTCGCCGGGCCAGAACCTCCAGCTCGCGGTGTCGCAGAATGACGGCACGATCCGGCTCGCCGTCGTCAACGGGGCAGGCGAGGCCGCGACCGATCAGGTCACGCTGACGCCGGCCGCCGCGTCGCGCATCGACAGCCCGCCGCTTGCGCCCTCCGCAAACGCTGTGCGCAATCCGTTGACGCCGGCCGAGCAGGTCGCGGTGACAATGGCCTCGGCCGAGGCCGTGACAAAGCAGGGCAGCCAGGCGCCGCTGTTTGCTGACCTCGCCGCGGTCGTGACCGGCAGCAATCTGCCAGCCGGGCTGAAGCAGGCGGTGCTGGACGTGCTCGCACAGCAGACGCCGCTCAACGCTCAGCTCGATGGCGCCGACATCGAGTCCGCCTTCCAGAAATCCGGCCTGTTCCTCGAAGCTTCGCTCGCCGCCGGCGCAACGCCATCGTCCGGTGCCATGCCGGATCTGAAGGCGGCGCTGCTGGTGCTGCGTCAGACGCTGGTTGCGACCTCAGGCGCGATCGAGACTGGCGTGCCGCAAGTAGCCGTGCCTTCGGCGAACTCCGTTGCCACGTCCCAGACCACGGCCTTGGCGGCTCAGGCGGCAAGCGAGGCCGCGCACGCGGTGTTGCCGTCACCCGACGCGGATATCGCTCAAATGCCGCGCAGCGCCAATCTCGCAGCCTCGGTGCTTGCCGATGTTCTCCAAGCGGCGACCCCGCGGACAATGACCGCCGGGCTTGCCGCGAGCCTCCTGCAAGAGGTCGCGCAAAAACTGCCGCGCATGACCGGCAACGTGCCGGGCTCGAACAAAGCCGTACCTGATGGCCACGTCTTCGACGCGGCCGCACGAACGACCACGCCGCCGCCATTCCGCGGTGCGCTGCCGTCGCCCCAATCCATCGCAACGCCTTTGCTCGCACCCGATAGCCCGCTGACTGCGACCGTGCATCGTCTGCTCGACGACACCGATGCTGCGATCGCGCGGCAGACCTTGCTGCAGGTCGCTTCGCTCCCCGATCGCGTCGATGCCAGCGGCCACCGCATCGATCCGACCGTGCCGCAGTGGAATTTCGAGATCCCGTTCGCGACGCCACAGGGCACCGCGATGGCGCAGTTCGAGATCTCGCGCGATGGCGCTGGCGAGTCGGCCGATCCCGCCAAGCGCGCCTGGCGCGCGCGCTTCTCGCTCAATGTCGAGCCGGCCGGCCCCGTGCATGCGCTGATCACGCTGAACGGCGACAAGACTTTTGTACGGATGTGGGCGGAGCGGCCCACGACAGCGCAGCAGCTCCGCGCCGGCGTCGGAGAGCTCAGCCAGGCGCTGACGAAAGCCGAGCTCAAGCCTGGCGACATCATCGTGCGCGACGGCACGCCGCCGCAGCCGGCACCGGCCCGCGCCGGCCATTTCCTGGATCGCGCGACATGAGCGACGACACCAAGCTTGCGATCGCGCTTCACTACGAGAAGGGCAGCGGCGCGCCGGTGGTCGTCGCCAAGGGCAGGGGCACGATCGGCGAGAAGATCGTCGAGATCGCCAAGGCCCATGACATCCCGATCGAGGAGAACGAAGTCCTGGCCGGCGCGTTGTCCAAGGTCGAACTCGGCGAGGAGATCCCGCCAGACCTCTACAAGGCGGTCGCCGAAGTGCTGGTGTTCGTGCTGCGGCTGTCGGGCCGGGCGCGCTAGCAACTGTCATCGTTTCACCACGATAGAGGCTGCATGGTCGCGGCCACTTTCACCGTTCAACGGATATTGCACTTGCCCACCCGCCGTTCCGCCCTCGGCCTTCTTGCCGCAGCCGCCATCCTGCCGCAGCGTGCGCTCGCTCATGTCGCGCCGCCGCGCAACGAGATCCGCGAGAGTCTCGCCAAGCACTTCACCGATCTAGGGACGGCCGGCACCTTCGTCGGCTACAAGGTCGATGACTACCTGATCATCGCAAGCGACCGGGAGCGGTCAGGCGAGGGCAAGCTGCCGGCCTCGACCTTCAAGATCCCGAACTCGCTGATTGCGCTCGAGACCGGCGTGGTCGCCGATCCCGACAAGGATCTGTTCCCCTGGGACGGCGTGAAACGCCCGATCGAGGCCTGGAACAAGGACCACACGCTGCGCAGCGCCATCGCGGTGAGCGCAGTGCCGGTCTATCAGGAGATCGCGCGCCGCATCGGGCAGGAGCGGATGCAGAAATATGTCGATCTCCTCGACTACGGCAATCGCGACATCGGCGGCGGCATCGATCAGTTCTGGCTCACCGGAAATCTGCGCATCGACCCGGTCGAGCAGATCGATTTCGTCGACCGGCTGCGCCGCCGCGCGCTGCCGATCTCAAAGCGCAGCCAGGATCTCGTCTCCGACATCCTGCCGGTGACCAAGGTCGGCGACGCCATCATCCGCGTGAAGTCGGGGCTTTTGGGAGCCGAGCGCGGCGAGCCGTCGCTCGGCTGGATGGTCGGCTGGGCCGAAAAGGGCAGCGCGCACACCGTGTTCGCGCTCAACATGGATTGCCGCGAGCAGCGCCACATCGAGGCCCGCATGAGCCTGACGCAAGCCTGCCTTGCCGATATCGGCGCGATCTAGCGCAACTGCGCTGTGCTCGACTAGCATCCTCCGACCAACAAAAAGTCGGGAGGACAACAATGAACTCAACGCCGCTCTGGCTGTCATCGCTCACGCTCGCCGCCGCGGGCGGCTGGCTTGCCGCCAACATGTTCGCTGGCCCCGCCACCAGCAAGGAGCCGCGCTTTCCGCAGCTCACCATGGACCAGCTCGACGAGAAGCAGAAGCCGCTCGGCGAGCAGATCATGAAGGTCTCGAGCGTCGGCATCGGCGGCCCCTACAATCCGATGATCCGCAGCCCCGTGCTCGGCCAGCGCCTGTTCGACCTGTTCTATTACCTGCGCTGGCAGACGTCGGTGCCGACAAAACTCAACGAGTTCGCGATCCTGGTGATCGCGCGGCAGTGGCGCTCCCAGGTGGAATGGTTTGCCCATGCGCCGCTTGCGGCGAAGGCCGGCCTGTCGGCGGACATCATCGCCGAGCTGAAGGCGAACAAGCGGCCGTCCGGGATGACCGAGGACGAGGCGGTGGTCTACGACTTCGTCACCGAGCTCACCGCGACCAGGAAGGTCTCTGACGAGACCTACGCGCGCGCCAAGAAGGTTTTCAACGACCAGCAGATCGTTGATCTCACCGCGCTCGCCGGCAATTACGTGATGGTCGCGATGCTGCTGGCGATGGCCGAGGAGACGGTGCCGCCCGGCAAGGAGGAGCCGTTCAAGATGGGAGAGCCGTAATTCCCATCCCAGCTTGAACAGTGCCTTCAGGAAATCCACCACGCGTCCGCCTCAGGCGGAGTCGGCCGTCTTCTTCGCCGCCAGCGCCTGGTCGATCGCAAAGCCGCCGATCTCGCTCATCGCTTCCGAGATCACATCGCCTTTGCCGGCAAAGCCGTTCGAGAGGTAGTCGAACTGGGCCCGCGCCAGCCGCAGCGCCTCGATCGGCACGGAGACCACGGTATCGTTAAAGCTGTCGACGGAGGCGCGCAGCGTCTCCAGCTCAGTGGTCAGCTTGCCGATGTGGGTCTCGGCATCCTGCATCAGGCAGAGCAGCTTGCCGCGCTCGTCATTGAACGCGGTGCGCTCGGCCGCGGCCGCGGCGGTCACTTCAGCGAGCTGCGCCCGCAGCGTCTCGATCTGCCCGATCATGGCATCGGAGGCGAGCTCGGCCGCCTCATGCCGCTCGGCATGGCGCCTGCTCTCTTCCTGCGTCTCGTGAAACAGCCGCTCGGCCGACATCGCCCGCTGCGACAGCGATTGGATCAGGCTTGCTGCGCGCAGCAGCATCTCGCCGTTGCGCCCCGACACCATGCTGGCCATCCGCCGCAGGAAGTCGATGGTCTCGGACGAGCTGTTCGGCGGCAGAGGGACGACCGTCGCGGACATGGGTGCTGCCAAAAAGGGCCAATCGGGCGCGATGACCGCCGCCGTACCGACTGAGCTTACGCTACATTCGGCGCCTGTCCGCTTCGGGCAGCAAGCCTGAATCGGCTCACGCGGTCAACGGAAAGCAGCGGCAAAATTGCCGTCCCACCCGGCGCCGACGGCCGCTGCGTCAGGTCCTGGCCTGCCGCCCGATCCGCCCGAGATGGGTGAAGCCGAAGCCGGCGGAATATTTCAGGCCATAGCCGAGCGCCCGGTCGATGCCGATATGGGCGAGCCAGATCAAGGCGATGGACAGGGTGAAGGGCGAGGCGAAGCCGAAGCCCAGCGTCATCAGCGTCACGGGGGCCAGGTAGCTGTGAGCGGCGTTGTAGACCATCGCGCCGAACTTCGGGCTCGACAGGTAGGCGAGGAAGCTCAAGTCCGGCACCAGGAAGAGCAGGAGGTAGAGCGTCCAGGAGCCGCCCCAGGTCGCGTAGAGCAGCGTCATGCCAGCGAACAGTGTCAGCCCCTCCAGCCGCAAGAGCAGCCTGACGCCGCCGGTCGCCGCGCCGGTCTCAGTCACTGCGTCATCCATGGTCCGCCTCTCCGTGCCAAAACTTTGTAATCGCTCACGCTTTCCGCACCGGCAGGGAAGCTCCGCGAAGCCGAAAGCCGCTTCCCGGCCCGCAAAATGCCGTGTTAGAACCCCCGGCAATCGCATTTAGGCTAAGAACTGGCGGGAGCAAATGAAACATATCCTGGACGCCCTTGAAGAACGCCGTGCCGGCGCAAAGCTCGGCGGCGGGGAGAAGCGCATCGAGGCGCAGCACGCCCGCGGCAAGCTGACGGCGCGCGAGCGTATCGAGCTCTTGCTCGACAAGGGTTCGTTCGAGGAATTCGACATGTTCGTCGAGCACCGCTCCACCGAGTTCGGCATGGAGAAGACCAAGGTGCCGGGCGACGGCGTCGTCACCGGCTGGGGCACCGTCAACGGCCGCAAGACCTTCGTGTTCGCCAAGGATTTCACCGTGTTCGGCGGCTCGCTGTCCGAGACCCACGCGCTGAAGATCACGAAACTGCAGGACATGGCGATGAAGGCGAGGGCGCCCATCATCGGCCTCTATGACGCCGGTGGCGCCCGCATCCAGGAGGGCGTCGCGGCGCTCGCGGGTTATTCCTACGTCTTCCGCCGCAACGTGCTCGCCTCGGGCGTGATCCCGCAGATCTCCGTCATCATGGGCCCCTGCGCCGGCGGCGACGTCTATTCGCCGGCGATGACCGATTTCATCTTCATGGTGAAGAACACCAGCTACATGTTCGTCACCGGCCCGGACGTGGTGAAGACCGTCACCAACGAGGTCGTCACCGCCGAAGAACTCGGAGGCGCCTCCGTGCACGCGACGCGCTCCTCGATCGCGGACGGTGCGTTCGAGAACGACGTCGAGACGCTGCTGCAGATGCGCCGGCTGATCGACTTCCTGCCGTCGAACAACACCGACGGCGTGCCGGAATGGCCGAGCTTCGACGATATCGGCCGCGTCGACATGTCGCTCGACACGCTGATCCCCGACAATCCGAACAAGCCCTACGACATGAAGGAGCTGATCCTGAAGGTCGTGGACGAGGGCGACTTCTTCGAGATCGCGGAAGCTTTCGCCAAGAACATCGTCACCGGCTTTGGCCGCATCGCCGGCCGCACCGTCGGCTTCGTCGCCAACCAGCCGATGGTGCTGGCCGGCGTGCTCGACTCCGACGCCTCGCGCAA